>JAVBTP010000291.1:0-3140 GCA_031556115.1 Candidatus Adiutricaceae bacterium | reverse complement strand
CGCGCGGTCATCAACAAATCGGCTTTCGACGAAATTTCAAAGGGCGAATGCATGGCCAGGACCGGCGGCCCGCAGTCGACGATATCCAGGCCGTAGGCGGCCAGATAAAGGGCCACGGTGCCGCCGCCGCCCTCTGCCTGTTTTCCGATAATGGACCTCTGCCAGACCACCCCGGCCCGGTCAAAAGCCCCCCGCACCCGGGCCATAAATTCGGCCCCGGCCTCCGAGGCCCCGTATTTGCCCGCCCCGCCAGTGTAGCGCACCAGGCAGGGGCCGCGCCCCATGTGCCCGGAGTTGAGCTCCTCATGCACTTCTTTATAATCAGGGTCAATGGCCGCTTCCACGTCGGCCGACAGGGCCTGGGAACGCTGAACGGCCCGGTTGACCTCGGCCCAGCGGGGTTCCAAGCCCGCGGCCTCAAAGGCGCGGGCGGCCAGATGTTCGATAAAATTGCCCGAAGCCCCGGCCGCGCCGTAGCTGCCGATCTCCTCACGGTCATAGACGATGACCAGGCTGGGCCGCTCGGGCTTTTTGGCCCGGGCCAAAGCCTCCAAAGCGGCGAAAACCGGCAGGCGGTCGTCCTGGCCGTAACCGCCGATGAGAGAGCCGTCCAGAGCCGCCTCCCGAGCCGGGCCGGCCGGGACGAGTTCCAGCTCCGAAGAGACCAGGTCCTCTTCCACCAGGCCCCAACGGTCATTGAGGATCTTGAGCACGGCCAGTTTCAGCCGGTCCTTGTCCTCGGGCGAACCCAAGGGGACGGAGGCGGCCAGCACGTTCATCTTGTCGGCCACGATGGCTTCGCTGATCTTCTTGTCGCGCTGGACTTTGCGGTCCAGGTGGGGCAACAGGTCAGGCACCGTCAGCACCGGGTCGGCCGGATCCTCGCCGAAGACGATATCCACCGTCCGCCCGTCTTTCAGGGCGCAAAAACCCCACAGGGCCAACGGCCGGGACAGCCACTGATATTTCTTCAAACCGCCGTAGAGGTTGGTCCGCAGCATGCCGAAGCCGGGGGCGGTCTCCTCATAGACGCACTTGGGTTTCAAATCCAGCCGGGGGCTGTCGCCGTGGGCCACCACCAGGTTGAACCCCTCGGCCGGGCTCTTTTGGCCGGGAACGTATATGCCGATCAGCTTGCCCGCATGGGTCAGCCAGCCGCCGCCGGCCGCCTTCCCCTTCTTTTTGGCCAGATCGACCAAACCCCGGGCCGCCAGAAGCTCCACCGCCGCCTTGACCACGGCCCGCTCGGTCTTGCCCCGGTTCAAAAAATCCATATAGCGGCGGCCCAAGGCGTCGGCCTCGGCCCGGCCGGCCGCATCGAGCTCGTCCCAGACCAGCCGGGGCTTGACCGCCAATCGGTCGGCCAGTTTCTTGAGATCGAGCGCTTCTTTTTTTTTCGCGTTGGCCATGATTTCAATTTCCCCCAAAATGGAAACTCCCGCCGGGGCGGGAGTGCAAGTCGCCGGCTCAAGGCCGCTTCGTGGGCGACACCGGCCGTTCTCGCAAGCCCCCTGGGCCAGCCGGGGAGCGAAGGCCGCAAGCCGGATACCGATCCGCCGGCCCAGCTTCTCCGCCACCCTTCACTGAGGCTCGGAAGCGAAAAGCCGCCGGATCCAAATGTTATGGTGGCGATGCAGGGACTTGAACCCCGGACACTGCGGATATGAGCCGCATGCTCTAACCAACTGAGCTACATCGCCAAAATTTTTCGGCCCGGCCGCCGGGCAACCCCCTGAGGCCGAACCATTACGTTTAATACCATAAACGGTCTTTGGGCGTCAACCATTATTTCCGAAAACTCCGTCCGGAGCGGCTATTTTCATTATCGCCGCCGCGCGGGGCAAGAGCGTCTTGTCATTAAAGCCACCGCCCAACAGGCCCGGAGCCATCATCTCCGGCGCCCCCTCCTTCCGCCCGGCGATCGCTCGCCTCCCGAGTCTTGGCGCTCACCTTGAGAACCGCGGCCAATCCACTCTAATCCTTGCGCCCAGGGCGCCGGTCGGGTATAATATGAAGTTTACGGCGGGGATTTGCCGCCGGGGAGAGGGTATGAGCAAGAGCAATCCGCCGGTTTTGGAAGAATTGATCGAGCGCCTGGCCAAGCTGCCGGGTCTGGGCCGCAAGACGGCCACCCGCCTGGCCTTGTTTTTCCTCCGCCAGCCGCAGGACGAGGTGCGCGACCTGGCCAGGGCCCTGACGGACGTCAAGGAGCAGATCAAGTTCTGTTCCGTCTGCCACAATTTCACCGACCAGGACCCCTGCCCCCGCTGCTCCGACCCCCGCCGCGACCGGGGGCTCATCTGCGTGGTGGAAACCCCGGGCGACCTGTTGGCCGTGGAGGCTTCCGGCCTCTTTCAGGGACTCTATCACGTCCTGGGCGGGGCCCTGGCCCCCCTTTCGGGCGTCGGGCCGGACGAATTGAAAATAGCCGAGTTGCTGGACCGCCTCGACGCCGCCGGGCCAGGGGATTCCGAGCCCGTCCGCGAGGTGCTGCTGGCCACCGGCAGTTCCCAGGAGGGCGAGGCCACGTCCCATTACCTGGCCGAACGCCTGCGGGAACGCGGCATCCTGGTCACCCGCCTGGCGCGGGGCATCCCCGTGGGGGTGGACCTGGAATATGTGGACGGGGCCACTCTCCGTCAATCCTTGGAATACCGAAGAGAAGTGAAATCATGACGAATGGATCGAACGGCGGCGGGCCGGGCAAGAGCGGCGCGCAGATAATAGTCTCCGGCCTGGAAAACGCCGGCGTGGAAGTGGTTTTCGGATACCCGGGCGGCACGGTCATCCCCCTGTATGACGCCGTGTACGACGCCCGGTTCCAGCATATCCTGACCCGCCACGAACAGGGCGCGGCCCACGCGGCCGACGGCTATGCCCGGGCCACGGGCAAACCAGGCGTGGTGATGGCCACCTCCGGACCGGGGGCCACCAACATCGTCACGGGTCTGGCCACGGCCAATATGGACAGCGTGCCCCTGGTGGCCATCACCGGCCAGGTGTCCACCACGGCCATCGGCAATGACACCTTTCAGGAAGCCGACATTTACGGCATCTCCATCCCCATCACCAAATACAACTATTTGGTGAAAAAAGCCGAGCAGCTGCCCCAGGTGCTGGCCGAGGCCTTTTATCTGGCC
>JAVBTP010000315.1:0-5180 GCA_031556115.1 Candidatus Adiutricaceae bacterium | reverse complement strand
CCCCCGGCGATGAGCCGGGCCCCGGGGTGTTCGGCCAGGAGCCTGACGGCCTCGGCCACGCTGCGGGCCCGATGAAACGTCTGGATATCAAACATGCCCCGCCTCCTTACCGCCCGGCCTTTTCCAAATGGCGGAAAAGGGTTTTGGGCGTGATGGGGATCTCGTCGATCTTGACTCCAATGGCCTGCCAGACGGCGTTGCGGACGGCCGGCGCGGGGGTGACCAGGGGCGGCTCGCCCAAAGCCCTGACCCCGAAGGGGTTGGTGGGGTCGGGCACTTCGACGAAGGCGCAGTCCAGATCGGGCAGGTCCATGATGGTGGGCATCTTGTAGTCCAGGAGATTGTTGTTCAGGACCAGGCCTTTTTCATCCAACAGCATTTCCTCATACAGTCCCATGCCCAGGCCCATGCCCATACCGCCGTGGGCCTGGCCGGTGGCCAGCTTGGGGTTGACGATGCGGCCGGAGTCGTGGATGTTCCAGGCCTCTTTGACCTCTATGCGGCAAAGGGGGATATCCACCTCCACTTCCACAAACGTGCAGCAGTAGACCGGCGGGTTCATCCGGGTCTTGTGGGTGGCCTCGGCCACGACGGGCTGCCCCAGGTCGAGGTGGTAATAACTCTGCAAAGCCAGTTCAGCCAGAGGCATCACCGCATGGCGGCCGTCGCTGCCGACGATTTGGCCGCCCACGATGTCCAGGGCGTCGCGGGGCACGCCGGTGAGGAGGGCGGCCAGTTCCAGAATTTTACCCTTGAATTCGCGGGCCGCGGCGGCGATGGCCGAACTGGAGGTATACACCTGGCGCGAGGCGTAGGCTCCGGTGTCAAAGGGGGTGTGGTCCGTATCCTGATTGGTGGCCACGTGGAATTGGTCAAAAGGAATGCCCGTGGCCTGGGCCGCCATCTGGGCCATGGCCGTGTCCGCGCCCTGCCCTATTTCGGTGGCCCCCACGGCCAGGGTGACCCGGCCGTCCTGGTTGAGGATGAGGCGGGCCCCGGCCAGTTCCACGGCCGCCGGATAGGTGTTGGAGCCGTAACTGCAACAGGCCACTCCCACCCCCCGGCGCACGGGGCCGGTCTGGCTCCGGTAAGCCGCGCGCTTTTTCTTCCAACCGATGAGTTCCGCGCCGTGCACCAGGGCCTCGTAAAGGCCGGCCGCGTGGATGACGTGGCCGTTGCCGGGGCAGACGTCGCCGGTCCGGGCCACGTTTTTCAGCCGCAGTTCCACGGGATCCATATTCAGGGCGTGGGCCGCCTCCTCCACCAGGCAGTCGATGATGAACGTCACCTGGGGCTGGCCATAGCCGCGCATGGCCCCGGCCGAGGGGGTGGTGGTGTAATAGGTGGTGGCGTCGTACCGCAGGGCCGCCCGGGGGTAGAGATAGGGAGACTTGGAGCCGGCCGCCCCGGCGATGGAGTGTCCGTGGGAGGCATAGGCCCCGGTCTGGGACCAGACTCGGCAGTCGAACGCGGTAAAGGTGCCGTCCTTTTTCAGGCCGAGTTTGATTTCGCCCTCAACGGGATGGCGGGTGCGGGTGGCCAAAAAGACCTCTTCCCGCGAGAGGCGGACCTGAACCGGGACCCCGCCCATCTTCCAGGTCAGAAAGGCGGCCAGGGGTTCCACCAGCACATCCTGCTTGTTGCCGAAGCCGCCGCCGATATGGGGCTTGACGACCCGGATGCGGCTCCAGGGCATGTTCAGGGCCTGGCCGACGATCCGGCGGACGAGCTGGGGAATCTGGGTGGAGGAGACGATGACGATGTGGTCGTCGTTATCCATGTAGGCGTAGGAAACGGCGGTCTCCATATGGCAGTGCTGCGCCCGGGGAGTTCGGTAGCGACCCTCCAGCACCAGGTCGGCCTCTTTCAGAAGCTCGGCCACCTGGCCGCCGTGCTCACTGACGGTGTGTTTCAAAATATTGCCGGGGCGGAGTTCGTGAATGGCCGGCGCGCCAGGGGCCAGGGCCGTGTGGCGGTCCAGAAGCGGGGGCAGTTCCTCATATTCCACCAGAACTTTTTGAACGGCCAGGGCGGCGGTCAAGGGGTCGCGGGCCACCACCACGGCCACTTCGTCGCCGTGGTGGCGCACGTGGGAGGTCAGAAGACGGCGGTCGGCCACATCCCTTTTCTCCGGCAGGAGGTTGTAGGGGTGGCCGGCGGTGGGGTAGAGGGTGTCGGGCACATCCTCATAGGTGAAGACGGCCTCGACTCCGGGCACGGCCAGGGCCGGCCGGATATCGATGGATTTGACCAGGCCGTGGGCGACGGGGGACCGCACCAGGGCCGCGTGGCGCATCCCGGGCAGTCCCAAGTCTTCCGTATACCGGGCCTGGCCGCTGACCTTGGCCGCGGCGTCCACCCGACGGGGAGAAGTACCGATGCTCATGTGGACCTCCTAATATCCGCCGCCGACGAGGCGCCTTCCCCGGGGATTTCCCCGGGGAAGGCGTCTGGATCATTGGAGACCGGGTTTCCCCGGCGCCGGCCCGGGAGCCCGCCGACTCGCGCGCCGGCGGCTCCCCCCAGAGGGAGGCCGCCGGGACGGGGAGATGTCTCTCAGGCTTTGAAAAGATGATGGTCCTTCAAAATCGCCCAGACCACCGCGGCTTCGGCCGCCGGAACCAGAGAAACCTCTTTCAGGCCGGAACCCAACTTGGCGCTTCGAGCTTCGAAGCTCGCCGGGTCCATTTCAACAGCCATGTCTTGGTCGTCATATTGTAGCGCATTCCCGCCGATTTTTAAAGTGGCGTCCTTCCCGGCCCGCCTGACCTTGACCAGGTCGGGGGCGGCGAAGAAAAAACCGTCCGGGCCGCTGTCGAAGCTGGCTTTTGACAGGTGAACCCGAAACTTGTCCTGATAGGGCGCGCCGCTGGTGGGGCAAAAGGCCGCGCAGTTGCCGCACTCGTTGCAGAAATCAGCCAGGTTGAAGATCTGAAAGGCCTGGTCCAGCCTGACCACGGCTTCGGTGGTGATCCGGCCGCCGGCGCAGGCCGTCTGCACCGGCTGGCTGAGCTTCTGGCCGTTCATGGCCACGGCCAGGTTGGCCCGGTTGGGGCAGACGGTGGAGCAGATGTTGCAAACCAGGTCGCACTGCAGGCAGCGGGCCGCCTCCTCCCTGGCCTGGGCTTCGGTGAAGGTCTCGGTGTACAACTGGAAATTGAGCCGGTCGGCCGGCGCCTTATGGGGCGCTTCGGGGCCGCGGCCGCGCCGGGCCTGGCGGTGGCGCAGGGCGGCCACGTCCAGGAGCCGGTCCTCGGCCGGAACCCGGGGCGGCTTGGCCTCCTTCTTGGCCGCGGCGCAGATGGCCTCGGCCACCTGACGGCCGTCGGCAATGGCCCGAATCAGAGACGAGGCGCCCCGGCCGGCGTCGCCGCCGGTATAGACCCCCGCCAGTTGGGTGGCCCCGGTTTCGGGATCCATGTCCAGCTTCTTTTCCGGCCAGGCATCCAGGCGCGGGGCCTGCCCGATGGCGGCGATGATGGTGTCGGCCGCTATTTCATACTCGGACCCCTCGATCTTCACCGGCCGGGCCCGGCCGGAGGCGTCGGCCTCGCCGAGCTTCATCTTGGCCACTTGGAGCCCCACGGCCCGGCCGTCCTTGACCAGGACTTTTTCCGGAGCGGCCAGTTCCACCAGGGCCACGCCCTCTTCGAGGGCTTCGCGGATCTCGTCGGGGTCGGCCGGCATTTCCCGCCGGGTGCGGCGATAGACGATGGCCACCTCCGAGCCCAGGCGGCGGGCGGTGCGGGCCACGTCCATGGCCGAGTTGCCGGCCCCGAGGACGATGACCTTTTTCCCCAGGCCCGTGGCCTGGCCGCGCCGCACCTGGCTGAGGAAGGTGAGCTGGTTCATGACCCCGGCCGTATCCTCGCCTTCGATATTGAGGCGGGAATTGGCCTGGGCGCCGATGGCCAGGTAGACGAAACTGAAGTTTTTGCGCAGTCTTTCCAGGCCGGCCGGATCCACCTTATGGTTCAGGTGGAGCGTGACCCCCAGGGACAGGATATTGCCGATATCCGTCTGGATGCTCTGGTCGCTGAGGCGGAACGCGGGGATGGCGTCGGCGGCCATGCCCCCGGCCAGGGGTTTGGCCTCGAAAATCTCCACCTTGAAGCCCTGGATGGCCAGGTAATGGGCCGCGGACAAGCCGCCCGGGCCGGCCCCGACGATGGCCACCGTCAGGCCGTTGGGCGCCCCGGCGCGGGCTCCGGTGCCGCCCTGATGCCTTTCGGCGATAAAACGCTTGATCTCGCGAATCTTCAGCGGCGAATCATAGTTCAGCCGGGTACACTTGAATTGGCACTGGTGGTCGCAGACCGCGCCCTGGACATTGGGGAAGGGGTTGGTGGCCATGATGGTCCGATAGGCCTGGTCATATTCCCCCCTGGCGGTGAAATCGAGGTAGCGGGGAATATCCTGCGAGGCCGGACAGGTCTCCATACAGGGCGCGCCGGCGCAGTTGAAGCGGGGGAGCGGCCGGTTGGTCTTGCCCCCGTTGTTATAGACGTTGGCGGCCGTCTTATAGCGCGGGTCGGTCAGAACCTCGGCCGCGTAGGCGACCAGGTTTTCCAGCGCGGCGGCCTGGCCCTTTTTACCAGAGACGTTCCTGGCGTCGATGAAGGCCTCGACGTCGGCGGCCTTGGCCTCGCCCATGGCCGCGCCCAGGCTCTCCAGATATTGGGACAGGCGGCCGTAGCCGCCGGGCCGCAGCGCGTCGGAGCTGACGGTGACGGGTTTCAGGCCGCAGGCGATCAGCGACGGCATGTTCCGGTAGTCGGCCCCGCCCGAAAAGGAGATGTCCAACCGGCCGTCGAATTCCTTCTGAAGCCTGGCCGCGAGATTCACGCTGACGGCGTGGAGCGAGCGGCCGCTCATGTAGACCATGGGCTCGTTCTTCGGCAGGTTCTGCCGCTGGTTCCGGGTTTCCAGAGTGTTGGTCAGCTTGAGCGAAAAGGCCACGCCTTTTTCCCGGGCCTGCTTCATGAGGTTGCCGACGAGCCTGACCCCGTCGGGGTATTTGAGGTCGTGGCCAAAAGCCTCGTCCGGCACCCGGGTCTGGTAGCCGAGTTGGTCGTTCAAAATGGAGCGCAGGGTCTCGGGCCCGATGAGGGTGGGGTTCAACTTGATGGTGGTGTTGAAGCCGCGGTCGTTGATGAAATAGGCCCCAATCTTCTCCACTT
>JAVBTP010000201.1:0-3929 GCA_031556115.1 Candidatus Adiutricaceae bacterium | reverse complement strand
TTTGGATTTTTTGGCGTCTTTCAAGGAGACCGCCGTGATCAGGGCGTGGATCAAAATCATGATGGCCGCGTAAGGGTCGATGTGGGATAAAAGAAACCTGATGGGCACGATCATCACCAGGTCGGCCAGGGGAATGATGGGGGCCACCTGGGAGTCGGTGATGGCCATGATGGTGGCGCCCTTTTTTTGAAACAGGGGGATGATCTTTTGGGTGTCGTTGGGGTAGCGCGCGGTGGTCAAGGCCAGGACCACATCCTGGCTGGTGGTGTCTTCCATTTCGTTGAAAATGTCGACATTGACCGAGTTGATCAGTTTGACCGAAGGGCGGACCGCGCCCAGAAAATATGCCGCGTAGGAGGCGGGCATGGCGTTGTAATGCGTGCCGACCACGGTTATCCGCCTGGCCTTGAACAGGATCTGGGCGGCCCGGTTGAAAAGCGCGGGCGGAATCGACTCCAGCATTTCGTCGACCACGCTGGTTTCCATGGCCGCCACTTCGCCGAGTATGTAGTTTCTCGAGTTTTGCGGCACGTATTTGGGCAGCGACAGAACGCTTTTGGCGTGGGCCTGCAGGGCGTCCCGCAGCGCTGGATAGCCTTTGAGATCAAGGGTATATGCCAGCCTGGTGACGGTGGCCTCGCTGACCCCGGCCGCCTTGGCCAGGGCCGAGGCGTTCAAAAACGCCGCGTCTTTGTGGTTGTTGATGATATAGGTGGCCAGCTTGCGAAGCTTGGGGCTCAACAGGTCATAGGATTCCGTGAGCCGCGCGATTATGGTTGAATCCGCCATGTTCACCTTCATTCGGGGCGGTCGGCCGGGTTGGATAATTTAAGCCATCGAACCGCCCGGTCGCCGATCGGCTTTGTTTCGCTGACCGTGGATTGGTGTTGAATGATCTATAATGGTAAGGATTATATTATGTTGCCTGATCGGCGTCAAGTTATTAATAGATAATTTTGAAAAATAATTTTCTTCATTGACAATAATGAAAAAAAGCCTACAATATAAGCATCAAGATTTACCCATTATCATATTGCCGGGCGAATAGCTGAAACCACGAAAAACTTTGCCGTTCCGATCGGCTTCCGGCGAGGATGGCGGAGAGGATCCGGGACGCGGGCCCGCGCGAGAGTCGTCTCGGCGAGTGTCTGTTCAACGTCGGCCTGTTTTTGGCCCAGGTAAGAGGGAGACATGAAATTAACAACAGATGAACAGCGAATGCTGGATGGCGAATTTGGTTTGCTCAAGCGGCAGGCCATGGCCAAGACGGTGGAATATGGGCATATTGTGGGGGCCGAGCGGCTGTGTGAAGTGACCATGGCCCATTTGTTCTGCGGCGCCCACCCGTATTTGGATGCTTTCCCGTCCCGCGATTTTGATGAAGTGCATGCGGAAATGGCTTTTGTCAGTCGGGAGCCCCTGGTCTTTGACCAGATCGCTCCCCACTGCCGTTGCCAGTCCGACGTTTTTCCCCTTTCCGCCAACGACTGGGCGGCCATGAGCGACGATACGGACCGTCAGGCGCTCAACGAGGCCTACCTGCGCCGTTTCGCGGCCATGGGGGTTCGCCTGGTGGGCACCTGCGTCCCCTACCTGACCGGTTTCGTGCCCCTGGCCGGTGAACATTATGTGTCCAGCGAGTCGCACGCGGTTTTGCTCATGAACAGCCTGTGGTGCGCCTGCGGCCAGGCCGACGGGCTGGAGGCCGGTTTCTGGGCGGCGGTGTGCGGCCGGACCCCGTATTGGGGGCTGCATGATCCCCAAAAGCGGCGGGGCAACCGCCGGTACGCCGTGGAGGTTGACCTGAAGACCGGGCACGACTGGGATCTGTTCGGCCACGCCGCGGGCCTCAAGATTCCGCCCCTGACCATTCCGATTTTTGAGGGTTTTTCCCGGCCGGACATTCACCATCTCAAATCCTTTGCCGCCTCCCTGGCCACCACCAGCGGGGCCGAACTGGCCCACTTCGTGGGCCTGACTCCGGAGGCGCCGACCCTCGAGGCCGCCCTGGCGCCGGGCGCCGGCCGGGAGGTGACGCCCATCACCGCCAAGGATCTGGAAGAGTCCCGCGCTTTCCTGTCCCTCGGCCGCCGGGTGCCGGTGGATTACGTCAGCGTCGGCTGCCCGCACCTGTCGATCTATCAACTGGGTGAAGTGGCCGCCTTTTTGGAAGGCAAAAAAGTCTCCGCCGACACCGTGGTCCATATCTGGACGGCGGCGCCCTTCAAGGAGGTGGCCGACCGGGTCGGCTACACCCGGACGATTGAGGCTTCCGGCGCCAAGCTGTTGACCAACACCTGTCCCCTGGTGAGCGCGCGGCTGCCGAAGGGGGCGAAAAGCCTGGCTTTTGATTCGGCCAAACAGGCGCACTACATGAAATCGGAAGTGAAGGCCGACATCTCATACGGCAGTTGGCAAGACTGCCTCAGAAGCGCTTTTAGCGGCGTTTGGGAAGGGGCGACCGGATGAAAAAGCTGATCATCAAAGGGCGGGGGGTCACCCCCGGCCAGGCCCGGGGCCCGGCCCTGGTGAGCCGCCAGGCCATTGCCGGCTGGAGCGGCCTGGATGAAACGACCGGCCTGGTCATCGAAAAGGGGCACCCCTTCGAGGGGCGGAGCATCAAGGACCGGGTGCTGGTGCTGTCCGGCGGCAAGGGTTCCAACGGCTGGTCGGTGCATTTCCACGCGGCCAAGGTGCGGGGCATCGGCCCGGCGGCCTTGGTCCTGCCGCGTCTGGATTCCCGTCTGGCGGTGACCGTGGCCGTTCTGGGGGTGCCGGTGGTCACCGATCTCGATCAGGACCCTTTTGACCGCATTCCCATGGATAGCCTGGTCGTGGTCGACGCCGACCGGGGCCTGATTGAAGTAACGATTGAATAAGCCGGCCGGGCGGCCGGCGTTCGTTAGGCTGAAGCCGTTTTTTTATTGAGGAGGTTACCATGTCCATCGTGAGGCCCGAATTGACCTTTCGGCCCAAACTGCAAGTGTTGAGTGACGATCAGATCAAAGAAATCCACTGGGCGTCTTTGGAGGTGCTGGAGCGCACCGGCCTGGTCATGAACCACGCCAAGGCTCTGGAGGCTTTCCAGGGCGCCGGCTGTCGGGTGGACAAACACGGCCGGGTGCGTATTCCCGCCCACCTGGTGGAAGAGAGCGTCAGGCGGGCGCCGAGCCGATTGGTGGTCGGCCGCCGCGATGGGCGGCGGAGCCTGTTTTTGCAGGGCGACTACTCCTGGTTCGGGCCGAGCCTGGACTGCATCGACTACCTTGACCCGGCCAGCGGGCAGAGGGTGCCCTTCACCCTGAGCCACTGCGCCTCCAACGCCCGCATCCTGGACGCGCTGCCGAATTTTGACTGGTCCATGGTCATCGGCATGGCCAGCGACTGCAATCCCCATCTGGCCTACCGCCAGGTGGTCCGGGCCACCATCGAGAATACCGAAAAGCCCCTGGTCTTCTGCTGCAACGATGTGGCCGCTCTTAAGGCCATTCACGAAATGGCCCTGGTGGTGGCCGGCGGCCGGGAGCGGTTCGAACAGGCCCCCTTCCTCATCCACTACTCCGAGCCCATCAGCCCCCTGCAATACTTCGGGCCGGCCGCGGACAAGATCATCTACTGCTGTGAAAACCGCATTCCCCTCATCATCCTCAGCGCGCCGCAGGCCAGCGGCACCGGCCCGGCCAGCCTGGTGGGCAGCCTGGTCCTGGGCAATGCCGAAAGCCTCAGCGGCCTGGTTCTGTCGCAGATCCTCTCGCCGGGCACCCCGTTCATTTACGGCATCCAGCCCACGGTCATGGATATGCGCACCACCATCTTCACCTACGGCTCGTCCGAACAGGCCCTGATGCTGAGCGCCGTGTCCCAGTTGGCCCGGTTTTACGATGTACCGCTCTTCGCCACCGCCGGCTCCACGGATTCAAAGTACATCG
>JAVBTP010000085.1:0-5430 GCA_031556115.1 Candidatus Adiutricaceae bacterium | reverse complement strand
GAGACAGCGGCCCGTTCCTTCGGCCCTGGCGGTGTTCAGCGAAATTTCAGAACGGGCCATGGTTTTCAACATAACCCCGCAATCACCTTTTGTCAATATACGGCGGATCCGCCGCCCCCGGGGCCAAACGCCTCAACGGGTTCACGGCCGTTTACCCCCCCGGCCGCCAACGCCGCTCGACTCCGCCGGCGGAGGCGGAACTTGACTTAAACTTCCCGTATGGTATATTCACCGTATTGACACGGGAGCTCGGGGCGGCCGGGCTGAGAGTGGCCGTCATCATGGCCTGACCGTTACACCTGATCCGGGTAATGCCGGCGCCAGGGAGGATGCCGCCGCGAAAGCGGCTTTTTTTATGTCCTGCCGTGGCTCACCAGAGGAGATATCCATGAACAGACTGGCTGGCCTCGTAACCCTCCTGGCGGGGCTGTGGCTGCCGGCGCCTCTCGGCGCCGATCAGATCAGCATCCTGACCCACAACAGCTTCAACGCGCCCAAGGAACTGGTGGCCGAATTTGAGAAACGCACCGGCCACACCCTGGAGTTCGTGTCCGGAGGCGACGGCCTGGCCCTTGTTTCCCAAAGCGTCCTGAACCGCAACCAGCCCCGCTTCGACCTGGTATACGGATTGGACAACGGTTCTCTGGACCGGGTCCTGAACCGCTTCGACATCTTCGAGGCCACCCGCCCCCAAGGCGCGGGAAACCTGCGGCCGGAACTGAAACTCGATCCCCAGGGCCGCCTGTGGCCGGTGGATTTCGGGGACGTCACCTTCAATTATGACCTGAAGTATCTGAAGGAAAAAGGTCTCGCCGCGCCCAGGACCGTCCGGGAACTGACCGATCCGGTCTGGAAGGACCGCGTGGTCGTCTCCAGCCCCCAGAGCTCGAGCCCGGGCATGGCCTTGCTGATGTTGACCGTGGCGCTCTTTGGCGAAGAGGGCTATCTTGATTATTGGAAAGCCTTGAAAGCCAACGGCCTCATGATCGCCCCCAATTGGGAGAGCGCCTATTACGACCACTTCAGCGCCACCGGCGGCGACCGGCCCGTGGTGCTGTCCTACGCCACCAGCCCGGCGGCGGAAATGATCTATTCCAGCGTCAAGCCGGAAGCGCCCGGCACGGCGGCCCTTCTGGACCAGGGGCAGGCGCTGCGCCAGGTCGAATTTGTGGGCCTCCTGAAAAACGCCCCCCATCGGGAAGCCGCGCTCGTCGCCCTGGATTGGTTCCTCTCCGCGGAATTTCAGCGGGAAGTTCCCATGAGCATGTTCGTCTATCCCGCCAGCACGGAAGCGCCTCTGCCGGAAGTCTTCGAGCGCTTCGCCCCTCCGGCCGCCGACCCGGTGGTGATGGATGCGAATCTGGTCAGCGACAAGGCCGAATTGTGGCGGCGTCAATGGCGCGAACTGATGGAGCCATGACGGGTGAACGGGTAGTGGCCGCATTCCCGCGCCCCGATACCCGCGGCCCGGCTGGTGACGTCAATGCCCTCCGCTAATCGAAGCGGCCGGGCCGCCTGGCGGCCGGCCGGATTGTGGCTGGCGCCCCTGGCCTTCTGGCTGGCGTTTTACGCCTGGCCCCTGGTTGATCTGGCCCGGCTGGCCTGGGGCGACTTCGACCTGGCGGGCGGGGGCGGGAAGTTCGCGGCCGCGTCTTTTCGCTTCACCCTGTGGCAGGCGCTTTGGTCGGCGGCCATTTCCCTGGCTCTGGCCTGGCCGGGGGCTCTGGTGCTGGGTTCGCACAGTTTCGCCGGGCGGGATTTTTTCCTCAAAGCCTGCCTGATTCCCTTTGTGCTGCCCACTATCGTCATCGGGGGGATGTTCAAATCCCTGTCGTCCTGGCCGCTGTTGTCCGGCCTGGTCGAGCCGGGGGTCCCGGCCATTCTCACGGCCCACGTGTATTACAACTATCCCCTGGCTCTGGTCACCCTGACCCTGGCCCGCGAACGCTTGAACCCCGACCTGGCCGACGCGGCCCGCACCCTCGGCGCCGGGCGCCTCCAGGTCTGGCGCCACCTCACCCGGCCCCTGATGCGGCCCGCCGTCCGGGGGGCCCTGCTGATGATTTTCATCATGTGCTTTTTGAGTTTCGGAACGGCCCTGGTTCTGGGCACAACCGCCACGGCCACCGTGGAAGTGGCCATTTACCGCGCCGCCCTCTATGACCTGGACTTCGCTCTGGCCGGGCTGATGATGGCGGGGCAGTTGCTGACCGTGCTGGCGGTGGCCGCCCTTCTGGGACTCGGCCGGAAGGAATCCAGGCCGGGGCGGGACCGGCCCGAGGCCGCGCTGCCTCCGGCCCGAGGCGGACGCCGGCTGATTCTCCGGGCGACGGTGGCGCTGATCAGCCTCTTGCTGGCCGGGCCGCCTTTGATGATGCTGTGGTCTTCGGTGGCCTCCCCCGAGGGTCCGAGCCTGGTTTACTGGCGCAGCGCCTTCACGCCGGGCGACCGTTTGTTCGATCCCGAAGCCCTGGCCGCCCTGGCTCGCTCGGTGCGGGTGGCCCTTTTGGCGGCCGTGATCACCGCGACTTTAGCCCTGGGATCGGCGGCGGCCCTGGCGCGCCTGAAGGGCGCGGCCCGGCCGGTGGCGGAAGGTTTGCTGCTCTTGCCCTGGGCCACGTCGGCGGTGGGCCTGGGGCTGGCCCTTTCCTTTTTCTTCGGCTCCTGGCCCGCTTTCTGGCGCGACGGCGATCTGCCTCTGGCCCTGACCCACAGCCTGGTCGCCTGGCCCCTGGCCGTGCGGCTGCTGAGGCCGACCCTGGCCGCCTGGCCCCTGGAGATGATCGAAGCCGCGCGCACTTTGGGGGCCAGCCCGGCCCGGGTGTGGCGTCACGTCATTCTGCCCTGGCTGGCCCGGCCGCTGGCCGTCGCCGCCACCGTTTCCGCCCTGGTCTCGTTGGGGGAATTCGGGGCCTCCACCTTCATGGCCCGAGGCGGAACGCCGACCCTGCCGTTGGCCATGAGCCGCTACCTGAGCCTCCCGGGCGACCTCAACCACGGGCGGGCCATGGTCATGGGGAGCCTGATGCTGATGGTCATTCTGGCCGGTTCCGCGCTGGCCATGGCCTGGGGCTGGCGGCCGGGGATGAGGGAAGGAGGGCGCCGGTGACCTGGCTATGCGCCCGCGATCTGCACGTGGAATTGGAAGGCTGGACGGTGCTGGACGGCTTCAGCCTCGACCTGGAGCGGGACCGCCCCCTGGCCCTGGTGGGCCCGTCGGGCTGCGGCAAGACCACTTTTCTGCGGGTCCTGGCCGGGCTGGCGCGGGCCTCCTCAGGTACGGTGCTTCTGGAGGGGCGGCCCCTCGACGACCGGCCGCCGGAGCGGCGCGGTTTTGGCCTGATGTTTCAGGACTACGCCCTCTTCCCCCATATGTCCGTGCTCGACAACGTGGCCTTCGGGCCACTGATGCAAGGGGCGACCAAAGCCGAGGCGGCCCGTCAGGCCCGGCCCTGGCTGGACCGCTTCGGCCTGGCCGACAAGGCCCGCCACAGCCCGGAGCAGCTTTCCGGCGGCCAGCGCCAGCGGGTGGCCCTGGCCCGCCTCCTGGCCGCCCGGCCGCGTCTTCTGCTTCTGGACGAACCCTTTTCCGCCGTGGACGCCGAACTGCGGCAGCAGCTTTCACAGGATCTGGCGGCTGTCCTGGAGGAGGTGCCGGCCGTCTACGTCACCCATGATCTGGCCGAAGCCCTGGCCATGACCCGCGATCTGGCCCTGATGGACGCCGGCCGGCTTATCGCCCAGGGTGAGGCCCGGCACCTGTGGCGCCGTCCGCCCAATGTGCGGGCGGCGCGGTTTCTGGGTTTCAACATTTTGAGTTCGGCCGATCTGCCGTCCATTCCGTCCGGCGAGGTTTGGGCCTTGAGCCCGCGCCTGGCCCGTCTGGAGGCGGGAGCGGACGGCTTGCCGCTGAACTTCCAGCCCGGACGAAAGCTTTTGACCCCGAACGGAGTCAATCTCTTCGGCGTCTGGCCGTCGGGCACCCGGGGCTGCTTCCACCTCGCCGAATATCCGCCGGAGGCGGCCGCCGCGCTATATGCCTCGCCGGAAAGTTTCATCCGCTTCAGGGGGTGACCCCGACAGCCTCCCCCGGCCGCCTTCGACGGGCGGGCTAAAGCGCTTTTCTCTTTAAAGGAAAAGGGTCACCGCACGGCAGAAAGCGCGCCGCCATCGAACTCCCGCCTGTTCCACCCGGCAACCCGGCCTTGCCAAGGGGCCGCCGGGCTGGTATACTGACCAAATGTTTTCAGGCGGGCCAGGATAAAAAATGATCGGCATCTCAAAACTTTACTGCGGCACGGTGGAGCCTTCGGACGTCTTGCGCTACGGGCGCCGCTCCCAGAATCTGCCCAGTCACCTCTTGCAATTCTCTGAAGATAAAAAGCCGGTGGTGGTCTGGAACCTCACCCGGGCCTGCAACCTCACCTGCGGGCATTGTTACGCCAACGCCACCGCCGGCCCGGCTCCGGACGAATTGACCCGGCCCGAGGCCCTGGCCCTGGTGGACCACCTGGTGGAATATAAAGCCCCGGTGATTCTTTTTTCCGGCGGCGAACCGCTCCTGCACCCCCATATTTTCGAGCTGATCGAACGGGCCACCCGCAATGGCGTCCGGGCGGTCTTGTCCACCAATGGATTGCTGATTGACAGGGAGACGGCCGCCCGTCTCAAAGGCCTCGACCTCTCTTATATCGGGGTCAGCCTCGACGGCCTGGCCCAGGCTCACGACGAATTCCGCCGCCTGCCCGGCGCCTTTGACCGCACCGTCCGGGCCATGGCCGTCGCCCGTGAGGCCGGGCTGAAAGTGGGGCTGCGGTTCACCCTCAGCCGCCGCAACGTGGCCGACCTGGACGGCATTTTTGATTTTCTGGAGCGTGAGGATCTGCCCCGGGTCTGTTTCTATCACCTGGTGGACAGCGGCCGGGGGGCGGGACTCGGCAAAGAGGCCTTGAACCACGAAGAGACCAGGGCGGCGGTGGATCTCATTATTCGGCGGACCGCCGAGCGCCACCGGCGCGGCCGGCCGTTGGAATCGCTCACCGTCGACAACCACGCCGACGGCCCTTACCTGTATCTGAAGATGCGGGCCGAGGGCCGCCACGAACAGGCCCAAAAGGTTCTGGAGCTTTTGCGCCTCAACGGCGGCAACAGTTCGGGCCTGGGCCTCGGGGCCGTCTCGTGGAACGGGGACGTGCACCCGGACCAGTTCTGGCGCCGGGTGGTGCTGGGTTCGGTCCGGCAAAAACCGTTTGCGGAGATCTGGCACGATAAAGACAATGACTTTCTCCAAGCGTTGAAAAACAAGAAAGACCACGTCACCGGCCGCTGCCGGCGCTGTTCTTTTTTGCGTATGTGCGGCGGCAACCTTCGGGCCCGGGGCGAGGCGGCCACCGGCGACCCTTGGGGCGCGGACCCGGCCTGCTACCTCAC
>JAVBTP010000313.1:0-4596 GCA_031556115.1 Candidatus Adiutricaceae bacterium | reverse complement strand
GGAAAAACTGGATCATTTCGAAAGCGCCCTGGACCAGTTTCAGCAGGCTTTGAAACTCAGCGCCGCCTTGGCCGAACGAAGCGACAGCAATCTGGACTGGCAACGGGGGCTGGCCACCTCCCACAGCCATGTCGGGCGTCTTCAACTGTTGTCCGGTCAATTGAGCGAGGCCGGGATTCATTATGAAAAAGACGTCGAGACCATGACCCGGCTGGTGGAAAAACAACCGGACAATCGGAGCTGGCGATACGCCCTGGCCGGGTCCCTCTGCAATTTCGGGCAGGTTCTGGAAAAAATGGGCTTTCCTGATGAGGCGATGGAAAAATACAATGAGAACCTGCTCATTATGCAAAAACTGGTGGATTTGGAACCGGACAACAATACCTACCTCCACGACCTGGCCTCTCTGCGGGGCCTGTTGTCGCATCTTCTGAAAGCCAAGGGACGCCTGAAAGGGGCCCTGATTCAGGCCAGAGGCCGCTTGCAGCTGATGCGTAAGCTGATCGAGAAGGAGCCGGACAACAAAAACTGGCGGCGGGAACAGGCCGTCGCCTTGAGCCAGATTGGCCGTTTGCTGGAATTGGAAGGACATTTCGAACAGGCCCGGAGCACATACGAAGCCGCCTTGGAGATCAGGCGGGACCTGCTGCGCCACTCGCCGGATAACGTGGTCTGGCAATGCGATCTGGCCAACGGCCTGTATAAGACCGGCGATATTTTCCTGGCGCGGCGGCAGATGGAGGAGGCCCGGAAATATTACGAGGAGGCCATGGGGATCGTGGAAAAAATGTCCAAGGCCGCGGTCAAGCCCGAGGACCAGGCCCACTGTCTGGTGGAGAAATGCAGCATCCTCATGCGGCTCGGCAACCTTGACAAGGAACGGGATGCCGTCAGTTCGTTTGAATACTATAACCAGGCGCTGGCCATCACCGCCGCCCAAGCCAGGGGGCGGAGCGGAACCAACTGGCTGGAGCTGGAAGCCACCATTCGCCGAAATATGACCAATTAGAGCGTGTTGTTTTGCGCCTTATGCCCAGCGGCCGCCAAATTGCTTTGAATTTGGCGGCCGCTGGGCGTTTAATCCGCGGGCTCCGTCCTGGTCAGATAGCGGCCCAGGGTGGCTATCATTTCCCGAAGGTCAATGGGTTTGGCGAGATGCCCGTTCATGCCGCTGTCGAGGCATTTTTGGACATCCTCCTTGAAGGCGTTGGCGGTCATGGCGATGATGGGCACGGTGGCGGCGTTGGGCGGCGCGTCCAGAGCCCGGATGAGCCGCGTGGCGCTGAGGCCGTCGAGGTTGGGCATCTGAACATCCATGAGGATCAGGTCATACTTCGAGCCCTGACGCCGAAACACCTCCACGGCCTCCTGCCCGTCCCCGGCCCAGTCGATGGCCAGGCCCGTCTTGGTCAAAAGGCCCATGATCACTTCCCGGTTCACGTCCACGTCCTCCACCAGGAGGACGGTCTTGGTCTTCCAGTCCGGCCAGACGCGGCCGGACTTTTTGATTTCAGGCGCGGGCCGGGTCGGTTCCAGGCGGCCGCCCCAGGTCACGGGCACGGTGAAGATGAAACTTGTGCCCTGGCCGACTTCGCTCCGCACCTGGATGTCGCCGCCCATGAGGCTGATGATCTTTTTGGAAATCGCCAGGCCCAGGCCGGTGCCGCCGAATTTGCGGGTCAGGCCGCCGTCGGCCTGCTCAAAGGGATCGAAGACCTTGCCCACCTGGTCGGCGGCAATGCCGATGCCGTTGTCCCGCACTTCCACCCTGAGGGTGGCCGCCTCCCCTTCCGAGGGCTCGACATCGGCCGTCAAACGGATCTCGCCGCCGGCCGGGGTGAACTTCACGGCGTTGTTCAGGAGATTGATCAGCACCTGGGAGAGCCGGTCCTCGTCGGCGACGAGCCGGCGTTTGAAGGGGGGCCGGTCCACCTCCACCAGGCGCTGGCGTTTTTCCTCGGCCTGGACGCTGATGACGGCGCGAACCCTGGCCATCAGGCGCTCGAAATCGAATTCGCCGTGTTGAATCGTGAACTTGTCGGCCTCAATCTTGGCCATGTCCAGGGCGTCGTTGATGAGGCTGAGGAGGTGCTGGGACGAGGCGTCGATCTTTTCCAGATACTCGAGCACCGCCCTGAGGTCGGCGGCGCCCTTGGCCAAGAGGGTCAGGCCGATGATGGCGTTCATGGGTGTCCTGATTTCATGGCTCATGCGGGAGAGGAACTCGGTCTTGGCCCGGGTGCTGGCCAGGGCTTCCTCCTTGGCCATGACCAGATTTTGCGTCGTCTCGCGGCGCAGCCAGGCCGAGGCGATCAACAGGCCGCCGCCGGCGGCCACCTGGCGCTCGTTGGGATTGTACAGCCGCTGGCCTCGGCGGTTCTCAAACCCGATCAGGCCCCAGAAGTCCTCCTGGAGAAAAATCGGGCAGAGCCAATGGGAATTGCCGGCCTCAAAGCCCGCTTCGGCGGCCGTCACGCCAGAGGGGATGGAAACAGCCTCGGCCCGCTTCAAAGCCTCAGCCCAGCGGGCCGGCAGCCGGCCATAGTCGAGGTCCTCTGGCCGGCCCGCGGCTTCGGGCGGCCCAGGCGTCCGCGCCCATTGGGCGGCCAGGGTCCCGACGGGTCCGGCCTCCGAAACCCCGTTTTTCCAAAAAGCCGCCCGCTCCGCGCCCAGACCCGCCCCCAGAACGGCCAGGCACTTTTCCAGGGCCTCCTGAAACCGTCCGTCATCGGCGGTGAGGAGGATCGAGGCCACGGCGGCGTTGGCTTCCAGGAGCCTGTCCTTGGCCGCCAGGTTCTCCTCGGTGGACCGTACCAGCTTTTTGAGCCCCCAGACGGCCAACAGCGAAAAAATCGCGGCCAGGGCGGCGGAAATGCCGATGGTGTAGTATCTGGTCTGGCGGTAGGAGCGGTAGAGGTTCTCCGCGTCGAACTCCATGCCGATGGCCCCCAGGACCCGGCCCAGATGGTCGTGCACCGGGAAGTAGGTGACGTACACCACTCCCCAGTCGGTGACCTTGAGGTCGTCGCCCAGGACCACTTCGTCCTCCAGGCATTTTTCCAGTTCGGGAATGATTTCCGGCTCGATGGGGTCACCCACGTGGCGGAAATCCTCCGCCTCCTCGTTCAGCCCGTCGATGAGGTAGATGTATTCGCCGGCCGCGTTTTTCTTGGCGGTGTAGAGATAGCGGATATTGGCTATCCGGCGGATCTGGTCCAGAAGCTGGTGGGAGTCTTGATAAATCGTTTTTCGCTCGTCCCGGCCGGTGTTCAGTTCGGTGAAGCTGGCGCGGTCGAGGATGTCCTCCACATAGCCGTGGAGGTGCTGGGCGTTGTTTTTCAGGCCGCCGATGGTCAGTCGATGAAACTGCTCGAAGATCAGGGCGTGGGTGGTGGCGGCCACGATGAAGATCAGGAAGGTGATGACCAGAAACAATTTGAATTCAAACTTTTTCCAGAGGGCGCGTTTGGGCTGGGATTCCACGGCCGGGCCTCCTTTTTGTCTTTGATCATTATTCGTCAATCATAAGCGGTCGTCTCCCCTCGGACGCGAAAACCCGCCGGGCGGCGCCCCGGGCCTTCTCCGGCGGTCACTGGGCATAGGAAAACGTGACCTCGCCGATGATTTTCAACTGGATGTTGCTGGTCAGCTCGCTGTGGCTCAGGATCACCAGGTTGGGGATGAAGCGCTCGGTGAGCTTGTGCAGATGCCGACGAATCATGGGGGTGCAGAGCACCACCGGCTGGAAGTTCTGATTGGTCAGTTCGGTGATGCCGTTATTCAGGGCGTTCAGGATCCGCTGGCCGGTGTCCGGGTCCAGGGTCATGTAGGCGCCCCGGTCGGTTTCGTTGATGGATTTGCCCAAAGCCTCCTCGATGTCGCCGCCGATGGTCATGAGCGGCAATTCCCCCGAGGCGGTGAGATAGGGTTTGATGATGGTCCGGGCCAGGCGCTGGCGGACGAACTCGGTCAGGAGATCCGCATCTTTGGTCAGATGGGCGTGGTCGGCCAGAACTTCCAGAATGCTGGGCATGTCGCGCACCGAAACCCGCTCGCGCAGGAGATTTTGCAGAACTTTCTGCACCTGGCCGATGGTCATCAGGTCGGGGATCAGTTCTTCCACCACCTTTTCGTTGGTGGCCGACACGGTGTCCACCAGCTTTTGCACGTCCTGGCGGGAGACCAGTTCGGCGGCGTGGAGGCGGATGATCTCGGTAAGGTGGGTGGCGATGACCGTGGCCAGGTCCACCACCGTCCAGCCGGAATGCTGGGCCTCGTCCTTACGCTCCTCGGGGATCCACGTGGCCGGAAGGCCGAAGGCCGGTTCGAAGGTGGGAATGCCCGGCATGGTCTTTTTGGCGTCGCCAGGGTTCATGGCCAACTGGTGGCCGACCATCATCTCGGCCCGGGCCACTTCGTTGCCTTTGATCAAAATGGCGTATTCGCCGGGACGGAGCTGAAGGTTGTCCCGGACGTGCATCGGCGGAACGATGAAGCCCGATTCCAGCGCGAACTGGCGACGGATGGCCCGAATGCGCTCCAAAAGCTCGCCGCCCTGGTCGTCCTCCACCAAAGGGATAAGGCCATACCCCACTT
>JAVBTP010000018.1:0-4175 GCA_031556115.1 Candidatus Adiutricaceae bacterium | reverse complement strand
CGGCGCATACCCGGACTGGAGGCCGGCCACCAGCGCCAGCCAGCCGGCCAGAACCAGCCGGGGGCGGCGGGCGGTGAAGACCGGGGGCGCCTTCCGAAAAGCCATATGGCAGAAGAAGGCGGACAAAATCAAGGCGGCCAGGAAAACCCCGGCCAGGATCAGCCCCAGAGGATAGGACTCCACGATGTTTCTGACCAGTTCCGTGGTGTAGACCAGATAATCCACGGCAATGAAATTGAACCGGCAGCCGAACTCGTCCCAGAACAGAAACTCGGCCGTGGCGCTGAACAGCCAAAAGCCCAGGTAGAGGGCCAGGACCACCGCCGCCGCGCGGGCCCTGACCCGGCCCACGGTCCGCCAGGCCGGAGCCAGGACCGCAATCGCCAGCGGGCCGGCCATATACAAAAAAGCCGCCAGATCATTGACCAGCCCCATCAAAAAACCGGCCGCGCCGCCGCCCGCCGAGACCCCTTCCAGGGGGAAGAAAGAAACCAGGCCCAGGCGGGTCAGCCCCCCCACCGCCAGGTAGCTCACCAGAAGAAGGGATAGATAGCGATACCGGCTGTCGGACCACATGGCACACTCCCAATGAAAAAGTGGGGCCGCCGCAACGGCCCAGCGACGGAATCAGTGTAGTCCCGGCCACGTAACCCGGCGTATACGCTTGGTAAAGAATTGTAACCGACGGCCGGGGGGGCTTGCGCCCGGGTCCGGCCTGGGGCATAATCTTGTAAAAAGGAGACGGCGCGCCCGAGGGATATGAAAAAAATACTGATTATCGACGACGATCTGGACCTCTGCCGCCTGCTCTCGGACTATCTGTCCCTGGAGGGCTTCGAATGCCTGTGCCGCCATGACGGCCAGGCCGGGCTCGACGCCGCCCTGGCCACGGACGCGGGCCACGGCCTGATCATTCTGGACGTCATGCTCCCCGCGAAAAACGGATTTGACGTATTGTCGGAACTGCGCGGCCGGGGCGTGGAAACGCCGGTGATCATGCTGACCGCCAAAGGCGAGGCCGTGGACCGGATCGTCGGGCTGGAGATGGGCGCCGACGATTACCTGCCCAAGCCCTTCAATCCCCGGGAGCTTTTGGCCAGAATGCGTTCGGCGCTGCGTCGAGCCGCTTTCCCGAATGTCGAGCGCCGCGATCAGGAGAGCCGGTTAGTTCAGGATGAGTTTGAAGTGGACGAGGCGGCCTATCAGGCGACCTGCCAGGGCCGGCCGCTTCCGCTGACGCCGGTGGAATTGAAAATCCTGGCCGCGCTGTTGAAGAGCCCCGGCCGGGTGGTGCCCCGGGAGACCTTGTTTCGGGAGGCTTTGGGGCGGAGGGAGAATCTCTTTGACCGCAGCCTGGATATGCACGTCAGCCGGCTGCGCAAAAAAATAGGCGCCGTGACCGATTGTTCGGAGCGCCTCAAAAGCATTCGCGGAGAAGGGTATGTGTATCTGCCCGCTCCCGAGGGGCGGGCCTGATGATTTGGAATCGGCTGAAACGATTTTGGAGCGAGACCTCCCTTTTTTGGAAAATTTTTTTGCTCTCCACAGGCTTGGCTTTGACGGTGGTCCTGTTGGGGGAAGGGGCGGAGGATCTGCCCCGCAAACTGCTGTTCGAGCGGCTTTTCCCCGACACCCCGGCCGGCCATAAAAAAGCCGCGGAAGCCGTCTCCTGGGGGGTGGCCATCATCCTCTCCGCCCTGGGGGGAGGTTTGATCCTCAGCCGCATCACCGCCGGCCCGCTGAAACGTCTGCAAGCCGCCGTGGAAAAGCTCTCCCGCGGGCATCTGGCGAGCCGGGTCGCCGGGCCCGATGCGGAACGCGGGGACGAAATCGGCCAACTGGCCCGAGGGTTCAACCAAATGGCCGACAACCTGACCACGTTGTTGGCCACTGAGCGCCGCCTCATGCGGGATATTTCCCACGAACTGCGTTCGCCCCTGGCCAGAATGAAAATGGCTCTGGCCCTGATGGAAAAAAGGGGGGACGGCCACGGGGCCGCCGAAAGTTACCGACGGCAGTTGAACAAGGATATTCAATTGATGGATGAAATGGTGGACGAACTCTTGGAGGAGGCCCGCCTGGAATCGATGAATTTGTCCGACAACGGGGAATCACCCGCCGGCGGCCCCTCCGAGCCGCCGGCCGGGGTGGATCTGGCCCTCATCGTCCAAGAGTCGGTGGACCGCCTGGCCTGGCCGGCCCAGAATGAAGGCAAGACCATCGCTTTGAGCCGGCCGGAGGCCGCGCCCCTTTTGGGCCATGAAACGCTCCTGCGCCGGATCGTCGACAACCTGGTCAAAAACGCCCTGACCCACACTCCCCCAAAAACCGCCGTTTCCGTTCACCTGAAAGCGTTTCCGGAACAGTTGGCGCTGGAGATCAGCGACCAGGGGCCGGGAGTGCCCCCGGAACAGCTGGAACACATCTTTCGCCCGTTCTATCGGGCCGACGCCTCCCGCAACCGTTCCAGCGGCGGCTTCGGCCTGGGCCTGGCCATCGTTCGCCAGGCCGTGCGGGTTCATCACGGCCAGGTACGGGCGGCCAACGCCCCCGGCGGCGGCCTGACCGTCACGGTGACCCTGCCCCGCCCGCCGGACTCCCCGGATGCCGCGAATTAATTATCGATCCGGTGGCTAAATATATTCATGCTCGGCCGACCAAGTCCCGGTGATTTCGGGCTTTGCCGAAATCACGCTGAATAAATACGTTTAGTCGGCGGGTCAATACCGCCGCCAAATATTGTTCACCCCGGCCGGAGCCAAGCAACACACCAATATTTACCGCCCTCGGGAACTGACGCTGTATAGCGGCCCGGGCGACCTGCGGCCTGGACCCGCCTTCCGGCCCGGCCGTGTTGCCTGGCCAAAGCCGCTTTTACCACGAGATCCTGGCCCTCCCCGAAAAATGCCGCATTTTCGGGGAGGGCCCGCCCGTCATCAATGCCCGCCGCAGCCACCGCTCCCGCCGCACACCGAGTCCATGGAAAACAAAGGCAACTGGCCATTTCTAAAGACCTCGATGGCCTTCCCCACCGTGTCGAAGCCGGCGGCCAGATAGACCTCGATGCCCGCTTGATGGAAACCCATCAGCGGGCGACGCCCCAGGCCGCCCACCAAAATCGCCGTCACCCCCTGGTCCGCCAGCAACTGCACCGGGGCCAGACAGCCGCCGTGCTCGTGGGGCGGATTGGCCAGCGGCCGGACGCTCTGGAGGCCGTCATCGCCGATTTCAACAATGGTATACAGATCGCAATGGCCAAAATGGCCGCTGACTTCAGCCTCCAAACCGCCGGGTTGGTTTGAGGGCACCGCTATTTTCGTCGTTTTCATAAAAAATCTCCTCTGGTAATGGATCCGGCCGATTCCCCGCCGGGGAACGGTCCGATCAGCTGGTTCATATTTCATGGGCCAAAAGGCCTCGGCCCTGGCCCGGTTTCAGCAAGCGTCATTCATCGCGTTTCCGCGCCGCCGCCTGACAGGGGTCGGGCGGCGGCCGGCCGTGGAAAACCCAATTTCCCCCTTCGATACGCAAAGCCCGGCCACTGACCAGAGCCTCGGCAATGGCCCGCCTGGCCTCGGCCAGAACCCGGCCGAAAGTGTGGCGGGAAATCCGCATCCTGGCGGCCGCCCCGGCCTGGGTCAACCCTTCCACGTCCGACAGCCGCACCGCTTCCAAACCCTCCACCGACAGGCGGGTTTCCTCCAGACAGATCAAAGGCACCCCCTGGGGCTTGAAATACGTCGCCTTGGGCGTCTCTTCAATATGGCGGTCATGTTTGGGCCGAGGCATGGGGTCACCGATTTTTCGTCAAGGGCGTGCGACCCGATCAGGCCGCCGCGAAATTTGTTTTGCTCAAAAGAGCATAATACTTTTTTCACCCAAGTCAAGCCCCTTTATGTCGAGCGCACGCAATTTCAAATGATTTAGAGCGCTTTTCAATTTATCCGTCTTTGCCAATGGTAAAACGCCCTCATTGCCGCTCGGCCTGACGGCCATCCGGAGCCGCGAAACGCAACAGGCGCCTCCCCGGTTATGGGGAGGCGCCTGTTGACCGCGCGTGTCGACCGGTTCAGCGATCGACCGTCGTTTTGTAATTGGTCCGGGTCTGGGGAGGAACCACCAGCATTTGCCCCAGCTTCAGGGCCGTTTTGTTTTTGTCCATGTTATTTTATAAT
>JAVBTP010000256.1:0-2694 GCA_031556115.1 Candidatus Adiutricaceae bacterium | reverse complement strand
CTTGGCCGATAGTTTTTCCTTCTTCCACGGCTTTCTGGACAATCCGGTAACCACCTTCGGCCATGCGGCGGGAGACGGTGGCGGTGTGATGCAGGGCTTGCTGGCCGAACTGATAGCCGGCTCGGGCTATCTGCCGGCCGGCCTGGGCCGTCTGGCCCAGCCCACGGCCGGCGGCAATCAGCGCCTTGGGCGCCCCCACAAGGTTCAGCGGGTCCAGGGCCAGGGCGGCCACGCCGTCGATGGCTTGGGCACCGATCTCGCGGCCTCGGGTGGTCCGGTAGTTGGCGGTGGTCTCCCGATCGGCGGCCTCTTCTTTCCGCACCGCGTCGAGCGCCCGGGCCTGGTTTTCAGGCAGTCCCTCGCCCACGTCCTCTCGGCTCAGGTGAAACAGGCCAAACCGCCTCCGCAGTTCGCGATAGCCATAGGTCTCGGGGCGGCCTTGCGGACCGTATTGGGCCGGTCGCCATTCAGCGCCCGGCGGCTTTTCCGCCGCCCTATAGTCGGCCTCCAATCCCAGGATTTCCCGCCGGACGGCCTGAAAACTGCTCTCCCGCCAGGCGCTGGCCGCGCCGGCTTTCACCGCCCCTTCCAGATCGCTGGCTTTCGGCAGGCCGTTCAAGTCACACGGCCCACGGTTTCCCCGACGCGTCCGGCCGGCCGCTCCGTCCCGCGCGCTGTAATCCCAGTGCAGCCCCTGGAAGGCCTGAACGCCCGCCTCCATGGCTTGCCAATACTCCACAAAGTCTTCGTCGAGATCCATGACCTCGCCGTTGGCCGCCTGCCGGTCCGCCCGGTCCGCCGCTTCGGCGCCTTTCATCATGGCCAGCAAAATCAAGGTCGGGTCACCGTCATACGCTCTTGTCAGATCGCCCTGCAACGAGGCCAGCAGCTTGACTTGCTCTTCCCAGGATAGTTTGTCCACATCCAGCCTCTGAAGGTGGCTGGGGTGGAGGATTTCCAAAAACTCCCGCCTCTGGTCCAGGCTCCGGTCGATGTGGGCCAGCAGCAAGGAGGCGTCACAGTGGTACTTCCAGCCGGCCGCCTCGACATAGCGGGTGAGCCTTCGCCCGTCCATGAGCCGCTCATCCAGCCTCTTGAGGCTGGCTTCGGCCGACTCTTCCTTTTTCCTGTACTCTTTCTCCTGTGTTTTGCGGAAACTTTTCTGGTCCCCGTTGTCCAATACCGCAAATCCGTCCATGGGGATCATAAGTTTTCGCACTTCGGCTTGCGGATCATCCGCCGCGCCCACCATCTCGGCCGTGGCCGCGCTGACCATGATGGGCCGCCCCCAGTGGCTGACGGGATGAAGGTCCCCGTCCACCAGGCGGAACAGGCCTTCGGCCTCGGCGTTGACCCAGCGGCAGCCGGCCCGGTCGCCCACGATGGCCCGCAGCCCGGCTTCGATCTTTTCCGGCTGGACCTGGTCGGCGGCAAAGTCGATCTGGACCAATCCCGAGCTGATGACCCGGCGGCCGCCGAACAGGGCCCGGCTATAACCTCTTTCCCGAAACGCCCACAGCTCGGGGGAAAGCGCGGCGGGGTCCTGATGGCGCAGGGACCGTTGCGAGGCCCGCCAGATTTCGTCATCGGTGGGGCGAAGCGATTCCTCGGCTTCCATGGCGGTCAATGCCGTGGCCACCTCCACAAGCTGGCGCCGCAAGTGGGCCGCGGCCGCCTCTTCGCCCCAGAACTCTTTCAGGTTTTCATACATCGGGCCATAGTCGGTCTGTTTCGTGATAAAATCCAAGGCCTGTCCGATTTTACCCGGCGCCAACTGATGGTCCGCGCCGTATTGGCTGAAATGCCGATACTGCGCTTCCCCCAGGGCGCGGGCCCCTTCATACGGTCCGGCCGCCAGCCGCGCACCGGTCAACTGGCCGGCGTTGAGGCCCATGCCCGCATACAGGGCCGGGCTGTGGCGGCCGTATTTTCCGTCCATCATCAAAATGAAGGAGCCTTTAGCCACCGTGGTTTCCAAGCGGTCGAACCGTTCGCGGTGGAACGTTTCGGTCCGCAGATAGTCAGGCGTCTCCGCTTCCTCATCCGCGCCAAACCACTCCCCCTCGCTCATATACCGGCGGAAAACCTGGCTCTCGAAATGTTCGTTCATGACATAGTCGTCGCCGATCGGGCCATACCCGTCCGGGTATTCTTTGCGCCGCAGCCGGGCCAGGTTGCGGCCGATGGACTTGAATAAAAACGAAAGCTGGTCCGAAGGCCGGCCATCTTCGGGGCCGTCATAGGCGTCACGGGTTTCCTTGACGGCCAGGGCGGCCAGGTATCGGGCCTCGGTCACCCGGCCGCCGCCCCAGGCCAGAAGACCGCCTGGGTCACCCAGGCCTTTGGCCGCGAAATAGTCGCGGGGGTAACAGGGCACGTACCGTTCAGGGAACGGCGGATGATCACCATGGTCTCCGAATCCCATTTGCCAGCGTCGCATATCGCTGAAGCACCTTTTATGCACCTCGGGCGACTCTTTCAACACCAGGTGATTCACGATGTTTTCCAATCTGGGCACGGCCTGGCGCACCACGAAGTTCAGCCGGCCCTGGCTGTCAATCATTTGGCTGAACCCCCGAGGGGTTTCGAACACCGCATGAACCGGCGTGGCTTTCGGCCTGGCCGTATCCGGCTCAGGCCCTTGAGTTGGGGCGAGTGTCCGGGGTGCGGCTCTTCCAAACTCTCCGCCGGCCG
>JAVBTP010000229.1:0-3608 GCA_031556115.1 Candidatus Adiutricaceae bacterium | reverse complement strand
CATTCCCGGCCGGCCAAGCCCCGGTGATTGCGGGCTTTGCCGAAATCACGCTGAACAGGTTTAGTCGGCGGGTCAATCTCGGGCGGACCGGATCATCGTGCGGAAATTGAGGAAAAGGTCGCGGGCGTCGTGAGGACCGGGCGAAGCCTCGGGGTGATATTGAACGGAAAAAGCTTTCAGGCCGGGAGCGGCCAGCCCCTCCACAGTCCGGTCGTTAGCGTTGCGGTGGGTGACCGACACTTCCGGCGGCAGCCCTTGGTCGTCGACGCAAAAGCCGTGGTTTTGGCTGGTGATGCTGAGGCGGCCGGTGGCTTCATCCCGCACCGGATGGTTGGCGCCGTGATGGCCGAAAGGCAGCTTGAAAGTGCGGCCGCCCAGGGCCAGGGCCAGGATTTGATGGCCGAGGCAGATGCCGAAGAGGGGTTTGCGGCCCAGAAGCGCCTTGACCGTGGCGATGGCCCGCAGGCAGGGGGCCGGGTCGCCCGGACCGTTGGATAGCAGCACTCCGTCGGCGGGGGAGTCCAAAATAGCCTGGGCCGGGGTGGTCCCCGGCCAGACCCGAACCCGAAACCCGGCTTCGGCCAGCCGGCGTAAAATGGAACGCTTAACCCCGAAGTCCAGAACGGCCACCGTCAAATCACCGCGATCGGAAAACTGATAACTCTCCTGACAGCCCGCCCGTTCGGCCAGATTCTGGCCGGACATAGGCGGCCGGTCGCGGGCCTTTTCCCACAGCGCGACCGGGCTGCATTCGCGGGAACTGATAATCCCGTTTTGGCAGCCGTGTTTTCGCAGATGAAGGGTCAGGGCCCTGGTATCCACCCCGCTGAGGCCGCTGATCCGGTGTTCGGCCAGCCAGGCGGCCAGCCCGCCCCCTGACCGCCAATGGCCAAGATCGGCATTCAATTCAGCGCAGATAAGGCCCGCGGCCTGGGGCGCGGGGGCTTCATTGTCATCGGGATTGATTCCGTAATTGCCGATGTGGGGAAAGGTGAAGGTGATTAACTGGCCCGAATAGGAAGGGTCGGTTATGGTTTCCTGATATCCGGTCTGGCCGGTGTTGAAAACCACTTCCCCCCAAATTTCGTCGAGGGCGCCGATGGCCTGTCCGGTGAACGCGGCGCCGTCGGCCAGGACCAGCAGGGCGGGTCGGTATGTCATAAAGCCTCCGAAGCGGGATACCCAATATTGTTGGTGGGGTTCAGCGACCGTAGCGTTCCAGCAAGGCCTTGGCTCGGGCCGGGGGAACGGCCAGGCGATCCACCACCCAAAGACGTTTGAACGTGTCCTCGGCCGGCCGGTATTTGACGGACAGATAGGCGTATTCCTCAGGCGCGGCGGAATGGTATAAGGCCAGAGTCAAATAAGGCGCCTTGGCTTTGGGGGCCGCTTCGGCGGCCAGTAAACGGGAAAGGTCGCCGTCGCGGAGGTTTTCCAGGGAACCGGGGGCGGCCTCCGGCCACTTCACCCTCTTGGGTAACCGCTCCTGGCGCATCCAGCTTTCGGTGGCTTCGGAGAAGGGGCGGCCGGCCTGGGTGACGGCGCCGGCCACCACCAGGCCCAAAAAAATCAGCGCTTCCAGCAGCCAGGTCAAGCCCAAAAGCGGGCCTTTCCAAACCACTCCCCAAAAAACCCAGAGACCCTCATCATAAACCAGCGCCACCACTCCCCAAAAACGCCGCGGGTGGGTGGCCAGATCGAGCACTTCCCACAGGTTGAGAGCGGTTTGGGTAAAGTTCAGGGTTTGGCGGTCAAAGGCCATTGCCGTCACTTCGCCCAGGTTCAGCACCAAATCGGCCCAAAAGAACCAAGAGGCCGCATACCCCACCAGGGCCCCCGCCAAAGAAAGAAGGCCGACCAATACCGGGTGGCGCATATTCCAGGCCCGGATGACCAGCCTCAGAGCCCAGGTCGTCAACAGGCCCCAAAGGACGGGCCCGGCCAGGGACAGATAGATGACGGGGCCATACCATTGGCCCAAAACATAGGGCAGCGCCAGGACCGTGGAGATTGCGGCCGCCGCCACGGGTAAAACCAATAATCCCGTTGGTTTAATGGTTCCGCTCGGGGCATAGGTCAAAAACATGAACCCTGGTTCTCCTGATTTTTACAAGCGGCCCCTAATAGGCCACCAGAACATCGCCGGCGTTGGCCGCCAAAGTCCGGAGGCGGTAGAGCACCACCCCGTCGCGGGTCGCCCGTGGAGTTTCCAACAATTCGCCGAAATAGTCAAGAAGCTCACCCAGCTTCTGGCCGGCGGCCACTTGCTGCCCCGGCTCCACCGCCGCCTGCCAGAGGGCCGAATGTTGTGACTCCACATAGGTCACTTCCGCCAATTCCGCCGGCGGCGAGGCCGGGAGCTCGGGGGGCCCCGCCAACAGTCCGACATGTTTGAAAAGATTGCTCAGGTCTTTTTTATATAAATCCACGTCCAGCCGCCGGCAGGCGCCCGCGCCGCCCCTTTCCAGCAAAAGCGCGGGCGTGCCCCGTTGGGCGGCGGAAGCGATGGCCCAGTTGGGGGAAGGGCAGCGGGTCATCCAGGGGACATCCACCACCCGGGCCGCCTGGCGGGAAGCGTCCCGCACTTTTTCGTCTCCCGCCTCCGGATAATACACATAAGGCGTCAAGTCCTCATGCAGGTCGCCGCTGTGGAGGTCAAAATAAAAATCGGCCAAATCCTGAAATTCGGTCACTCGCCAGGCCACTTTTTCCGCGGCGCCGCCATCGGGACGGCCAGGAAAGGCCTCGTTGAGATTGCGGCCGTCTTCAGGCAGCATCAAGGCCGCCCGGGCTCGAAAGGCTTGGGTATTGACCGGATGCAGGGCCATCAGGCGGCCGCGCATTTGTTCCGGATCCAGTTCCCGAATCAGTTCAATCGTGGCCAAGGTCCCCGGATACTCACCGCCGTGAAGGCCGGTGGTCACCAGGATGGTGGGTCCCGCATCCCGGCCGGTGACGATGGAGAGCGGCATTTTAAGATGGGTATTTTCCACCTTGACCATTATTTGGTTTTTCGTTCCGCGCCGCATGTCCAGCAATTCGGCCATCATTGTCATCCTTTGGGGCGGCGAAAACCGGCCGCTGGAATTTTGTAATCATTTGAGGTAGAATAACAGAGATTCAAGGGCTTGACAAGCCATTCCCCAATCTGCCGCGGCCGACGATTTACGCCTTGAACGGCTTTTTGTGGACATTATAAATTCAGTGTGCATCTGGTGGACAATATTAAAATCGAATTATAATTGAGCCCGGCGTTTGGCGGATCGTTAAAAAAATGGCCGGGATTCGTTCCTCCGGCCTTGACCGGCGCCGTCAGGGCCGCCCGGTATGGCGTGCACCTGAAATATATAGTAGATTTGCCTGAAACCTTTCTTCGGCCTCAAAAAGCTATTCGGCGACAGTAATCGCGAATTAAGAGTGATGTTTTTAGGTTTTTTCAATAACCGGGAAGCGCGGACAAATCCCGCGGGCCATTCGAACAAGTTATTCCTTTCATCGGGGAGGGGTTGAGAGTATAGATAACTTGGCAAGGTAAAATATGTTTATATAGGCCATATTGTAAGTATATATGGATAATGGCTGATAAAACCGCCACTTCTCCCTGGACA
>JAVBTP010000199.1:0-4967 GCA_031556115.1 Candidatus Adiutricaceae bacterium | reverse complement strand
GACGATCTCCCCTCGTTCGAAGTCCATGGCCTGGGCCACGGCCGAAGGGAAATTAATATACCACTGCTCGCTCTCCTTACGCTTTATGAGCTGTACTTTTGTCGGGAATCCCATGTTGACCTCCTCGTATTTAAATCTAGTCGTTTAACTAGAACATAAAACCGCGCAAATGTCCAGCAAAAAATGCTGAACTCATAAATAATCTAGTTAAAGGCCAAACACGAGAAGCCCGCCCGCAAGGCCGGCGGGCTTTCGCGTTTTCGAGCCGTGAAGATCGGCGGCTTACAGGCCGATGACCTTTTCCACGGGGGTGTAGTTGTTCATCATGCCGAAGGCCTGGGCCACGGCTTCATAGGTGATGGTGCCTTTGTAGGTGTTCAGGCCCCAGCGCAGGGGTTCGCTGTCGCGGCAGGCTTTTTCCACGCCGTCCTTGGCCAGCTTCAGGCCGTAGCCCAAGGTGGCGTTGTTGAGGGCAAACGTGGAGGTGCGGGCATAGGCGCCGGGCATGTTGGCCACGCAGTAATGGATGACGTCGTCCACCACGAAAATGGGATCGCTGTGGGTGGTGGCGTGGGAGGTCTCAAAGCAGCCGCCCTGGTCGATGGCCACGTCCACGATGACGCTGCCGGGTTTCATTTCCTTGAGGTGGTGGCGGCGCAGGAGCTTCGGCGCCTTGGCCCCCGGCACCAGCACCGCCCCGACGACGATGTCGGCGTTCTTCAAGGCCTGGTTGAGGTTGACGGGGTCGCTGTACACGCCCACCACGTTGGGAGGCATGATTTCGCGCAGATACTCCAAACGGGCCAGATTGATGTCCAGAATGGTCACCCGGGCGCCCAGACCGGCGGCGGTGAAAGCCGCGTTGGTGCCCACCACGCCGCCGCCCAACACCACGATGTCGGCCGGGGCCACGCCGGTGACGCCCATGGGCAGCAAGCCGCGCCCGCCCTGGGTCTTGCCCAGGTAGAAAGCGCCCATCAGGGTCGACATGCGGCCGGCCACTTCACTCATGGGTTTCAGGAGCGGGAGAGCCCGGCCTTCCTGCACCGTTTCATAGGCCAGGGCGATGATTTTCTTGTCCAGGCAGGCCTTGGTCAGGGGCTCGTCGGCCGCGAAATGGAAATAGGTGTAGACCAACTGGTTTTCCCGCATCAGCTTGTATTCGGGCTCCAGAGGCTCCTTCACTTTGATGATCATGTCAGCCGTGGCCCAGACATCCTCGGCGGTGGGCAAAACCTTGGCCCCGGCCTTGATGTATTCCTGGTCATCAATGGCCGAACCCAGGCCGCCGCCTTTTTCGACAAAGACCTCATGCCCGGCTTCCACATAGGCATGGGCGGCGTTGGGGGTGATACCCACCCGGTTTTCATTGTTTTTGATTTCTTTGGGACACCCGATTTTCATAAACCACTCCTTTTTTTCTTTCCGCCAGGCGGAAAAATACTTTTGTCGCGGCCACCATCTTGGTCGTTCTTGCCCATTGTGCCTCACCCGAGAGGAAAGGTCAAGATGCAAGAGGTTTGGCGGCCTGAATTCGTTGGGGAGCCTTCGGGAGATAGGGGCGGGCGCAAAATATTTGGCGCTAAAAAAGCCGCGACCGGGGCGCCGGTCGCGGCTTGATATCCGTCTAAAGCGGCCATATGCCGATTTTTTTTACACTTCGGTGATGCTCTTCTTCAGCATGGCCTCGGCCACAGTGCGGCCGCTGACGTTATAGGTGCCGGCCGCCAGGCGGAACCGGATATCGTCGATTTTGTCCTGCCGTACTTCGGGAGCTCCGTGGGCCAGTTCCTGGGCCCGGGCCACCAGCTTGGAGCGTTCGGAGAGCTCCACCACGTCGGACCGTTCGGTTTCCCCGGCCTTGACCTCCCCGGGGGGGAGCCCGGCCGCCTTTTCTTTGCCGCGGGCGTCGTTGGCGCCCTTGGCGTCTTTATTCAGCAGAGGGTTGAGGGCATTTTCGATTTTCATATATCCACCTCTTCAGGGGGCCGTATGGGCTTTCGCGGCCCCACCATGGTGCGGTCGACTTTAAAATGAATCAATTCTTCCAGCCGGCGCCATAACGCCAGGTTTTCCACCCGATCCACAAATGCACCGCGGCTCTCTTCCAACTTATCGGCCGTCAAGTCGAGATCCAGAAACGTTATTTCGCCCGTTTCATGTCTCAGCCCCAGGGCCAGTCCCGGCCGCCCGCTTTCTCTGGTCAGTTCGGCCAGGGCCACATAGGCGGGGTTGGCCGAGTCGGCCTCGCCGCGCTGGGGGTGGCTTTTGGCCCGCCCCACCAATTCGGCCAGGGCATTGCGGGAGACTTTTTCCACCACCGAGACCCTTGGCGAGGGGCGGGGCGGAAGCTGAGGATTCAGGGCCAGGGCGGAGGCCAATTTCTCTTTCAATTGACGACCCAGGGTCCGCATCAAGCCGCTCAGCTGGCCCGGTCTGGTCGCCACCGCCGCCTCCATGTCCTCAAAAAAGTCGTGGCCTGAATCTCAGCCGTATGTCAGGTACCGTCTTCTTTTATCTTCGTATCGGATTTTTTCCCTCCGACTTGAGTAAAAAATATATCCGGTCTGATGTTTCGATTATAAAACACCCCAGGTCAATATGGCAAGCCTCATCACGTGACCCTTGAGGGAAAGTTTAAGGTCGGCCTTTTCAGCCTGGTTGGCGACCGGCCATTTGGGGGCGGCCGGCCGGGAGGCCCCCAGATCTGGTGGTGCGGAAGGCGGTATGGCGGTAACCGGGCCACCGCCGCTTCAGCTTCAGCCGGCGGGGAGGACGGCCCTTCCGGCGCTGAAAATAGAAAGCAATAACGGGGCCAAAAAATATTGACAACTTGTTGTCGCCGGGCGGCGCGCCAGGGGGGCCCACAAGCAAACGGCCCCGCCCACCGGCCCGCCGAGACGGCGATATTGACGCCTCGCCTCGACAGACCAGGGCGACCTTGACGCTCCCTGGCAAGTGGGGTACAATCCTGAGGTTATGTCTTAAAGGTTATGTCTTGAACCAAAGACGGATGGGAAGTTTTATGACCGACGAACACCTGCAATCGAAGCCCCAACCCGCGGAATCCGAAGAAACCGGCCCCCGCCGGACCGACGACGACGAGGCCAGCCCCGTCATCCAGGCCCGCTTCCAAAAGGCCCGCGAACTGGCCGAATCCGGGGTGAAGCTCTATCCCAATACTTTTCGGCCCCAACACCAGGCCGGCGACCTGACCGTCCGCTTCAAGGACCGGCCGGCCGAGGAACTGGAGGCCCTGGAGGACGTTTTCACGGTGTCCGGCCGCCTCATGGCCCGCCGCGACTATGGCAAATCCGCCTTCATCGACCTGGTGGATCCCAGCGGCAAGATCCAGGTCTACGTGCGCAAGCAGTCCGTGGACGAGGCCACCTACGCCCTCTTCAAGCAGTTGGACCTGGGGGACATCCTGGGCGTGCGGGGGCGCATCTTTAAGACGAAGACCGGGGAACTGACCCTTTTGGCCGCGCATCTGGAACTGGTGACCAAGGGCCTGTGGCCGCTTCCGGAAAAATACCACGAGATGGGCACCGAGATGCGCTATCGCCAGCGCTATGTGGACCTCATCATGAACGAGGAGAGCCGCCGGGTATTCCACCTGCGGTCCAAAATCGTGGCCGCGGTGCGGGAGTTCATGGTCTCCCAGGGCTTCGTGGAGGTGGAAACCCCCATGATGCACGTCATCCCGGGCGGGGCCACGGCCAAGCCCTTTGAGACCTTCCACAACGCTCTGGACCGCAAACTCTATCTGCGCATCGCCCCCGAACTGTACCTCAAGCGCCTTCTGGTGGGCGGCTTCGACCGGGTCTTTGAAATCAACCGCAGTTTCCGCAACGAGGGGCTCAGCGTCCAGCACAACCCCGAGTTCACCATGATGGAGTTCTACCAGAGCTATGCCGACTTCACGGACATGATGAACCTCACCGAGGATCTCTTCGTGACCGTGGCCGAAAAGGCCCTCGGCGCCACCAGCCTCACCTATCAAGGCACCCCCGTGAATTTTGCCCGGCCCTGGCGGCGGCTGAAATTCAGCCAGGCGCTGGTCGAAATGGGCGGCGCGCCGACGGCGGTGCTCACCGACCGGCCGGCGGCCCTGGACCACCTCAGGAAGCTGGGCGGCGAAAAATCCGACCAGGATCCGTTGGGGAAAATCCAGGCCAAGATTTTCGACCTGGCCGTGGAGCCCAAACTGGTGGACCCCACCTTCATCACCCACTACCCGGCCGACATCAGCCCCCTGGCCCGCCGCAGCGACGCCGAGCCGGACCTGACCGACCGCTTCGAACTTTTCATCACCGGCCGGGAATTCGCCAACGCCTTTTCCGAGCTCAACGACCCCCTGGACCAGCGGAGCCGGTTCCAGGCCCAGGTGGCCGAGCGGGCCGCCGGCGACGAGGAGAGCATGTACATGGACGACGACTACGTCCGGGCCCTGATGTACGGCATGCCCCCGGCCGGGGGCGAGGGCGTGGGCATCGACCGGCTGGTCATGCTCCTGGCGGACGTGCCGTCCATCAAGGACGTCATCCTCTTCCCCCACCTGCGGGCCGCCGGCAAATAAGTTTTTGAAAGCGCCTACTTTGTCCATAGAGAAAAACATAGCCTTTCGCTACATGCGGGCCAAGCGCCGGGAGAACTTCATCTCCCTCATCACCCTGATTTCCATCGGCGGGGTGGGGCTGGGCGTGGCCGCCCTCATCGTGGTGCTGGCCGTTTTGGCCGGCTTTGAGAGCAATCTCAAAAACAAGTTCCTGCACATCACCTCCCACGTGGTGATCATGCACCTCGGCGGCGGCATCCGGGACTGGCCCGAGGTGGTGGCCAAGATCAAAACCGTGCCCGGGGTCAAGACGGCCGAACCCTTTGTCTACGGCCAGGCCCTGGCCACCGGCCCGGGCGGCCCCAGCGGAGTGATGATCAAGGGCATCGACCCGGCCATCGCCGCCAAG
>JAVBTP010000005.1:0-4182 GCA_031556115.1 Candidatus Adiutricaceae bacterium | reverse complement strand
CATCTGCTCTATTTCATTTTCAACAACGACCGCATCGGGCGGGAGATCGCCGGCCTCCTGACCCACAAGGTCAAGCAGGGGGTGGAGGTGCGCCTGATTTACGACAGCGTCGGATCCCGGGCTTTTTTCAGCCCGCCGATTTTCCGCAAACTGCGTCAGGCCGGGGGACAGGTGCTGGGGTTTTCCCCCGTCTTTTCCAACTTCGACTCCCGCTTTCGCCTCAACTATCGCAACCACCGCAAAATCGCCGTCATCGACGGCCGCGTCGGCTATGTCGGGGGCATGAACATCGGCGACGACTATCTGGGCCGGAATAAAAAGCTCAAACCCTGGCGGGACACCCACCTGCGCCTCACCGGCTCGTCGGTCTGGTTCCTTCAGGAACGCTTTTTGATGGACTGGGGCTACTCCAGCGACATGGACATGGACGCCCGGCTGAATATCACCAAGTTTTTCCCCGAGTGCTGCGCCGAAGGCCGGCTGGGAGTCCAGATCGTCAGCGGCGGGCCGGACACCGAGGAAAGCCCGTTGAAGAGCGGCCTGTTGACCATGATCAACTCGGCCCGGTGCAACGTATACCTCCAGACGCCCTATTTCTCTCCCGACGAAAGCATCCTCGACGCCCTGCGCATCGCCGCCCGCAGCCAGGTGGACGTGCGCCTGATGCTGCCGGCCGTCAACGACCACTGGCTGAGCCAGATGTCGGCCCTGGGCTATGCCCGCCAAGCCCTGGCCGGCGGGGTGCGCGTCTTTCTCTACCCTGGGTTCCTCCACGCCAAAACCGCGGTCTCCGACGGTTTGATAACCTCCATCGGCACGGCCAACATCAATAACCGCAGCTATCTGCTGGATTTTGAAATCACCGCCTTCCTCTACGACGCCGCTTTCGCGGCGGCGCAGGAGGCCGTTTTTCTGCGGGATCAGGAAATCTGCACGGAACTGACCCCGGAGTGGTTCGAGAACCGGGGCCGCCCGCGCCGGGCGGTCTACAATTTCGCCCGGGTGTTCGCGCCGCTGATGTAGCGCGCCGCCTCGCCTCCGAAAAATCACTGCCATTTACAAGGAGCCAAACATGGCCGGAACCATCCTGATCGGCTGCGGCATACTGCAAGAGGAAGTGGAGCATATCGTCAAGGCGGAAGGGCTGGACGTGGATATCCAGTGGCTGGAGGTGGGCCTGCATGACAATATTGAAAAAATGGAGGAAGTGCTGGACGAGACGATACGGGCCCAACGGGAGCCGGACCGCCGCCGGGCCCCGAAGCTTTTGTTCGGCTGCGGTTGCCTGCCGGAGATGAAGGCTTTCGCCGAGGCTCGCGGGGTCCGGACCCTGGCCACCAAGAACTGCCTGTCCGCGCTGGTGGGGGAGGAAAAACTCAAAGAGCTGGAACAGAACCGGACCCTGGTGGCCTCGCCCGGCTGGGTGCGAAAAATGTGGCTGGGCCGGGCCGGCACCGCCCTGGGCTGGCAAGCCGATGATTTTCGCCTCCAGTTCGGCCGCTACGACCTGATCCTGGTTTTGGACCCTGGCCTGAGCCCGTTGACCGACGAGGAGATTATCACCTGCTTCGACCTGATCCAGGTGCCCATCGAAGTGCGGCCCTGTGACTTGGAACACCTGCGGCGGCTTCTGCTGGAGTTGGCCCGGCCGGCCCCGGAAGAGAAGCGCGGGTGAAAAGACCACCCTCGGCCAGGTGAGGCCGAGGCCGCGCGGAGCCGCTCCGCCCGACTCCCGCCGGGTTGAGGGGGCAAATAGCCAAGGCCGAAACAACGTTTGTTGTTTCGGCCTTGGCATGCCATCGGACAGATATTGATTTACGCGCGAGCGAGAACCGGCCTCGGAGCCTGGGCGGCGGTCCCGAACTTGACGGCCGCGTAGGCGCCCAGGACCTGCTGGTTGAAAGACGACCCGTTGGCGACTTTGGCCCCGTCACCGGCCCGGCCATCGGCGGATTGCCGGGCCCAACCCTGGCTGCCGTCATCGGCCTGGCCGTCTTGGCCGGCGGACCGGTCCGAGGCCTGCTCGGCCTTGAGCCGATTGATCTCAGCCGAAGCGCTGGCCGCGGCGGCCCGGTCCGCGCCCGAAGGATCGGCCGGCGCGGTGGCCGCCCGCTTCACGGCCTCAGCCTCCCGCAGGGCGGTCTCCGGATCGGAACTGCCGCTGGTCTGGACTTCCACATGCCCGCCGACGGCATAGCGCTTGCCGTCCGGGCCGGTTTGATATTCATAGACCGGGGCCCCGGCCAGACCGCTGGCCGCGGCCACGTGGGCCTGCTCGTGGATGCGCACCTCCTGGTCGCGCCGCTTCATCTCCCGCACGGCCTGGCGCTCTTCCTCGCTGAGGTCCTTTTCGGAAGAAACGGAGCCGGAGGACTTGGCTTCGGTTGGCGCCGCGCCGGTTTCAGCCGGCCCCGCCGGAGCGGGCCCGTCCTGGCCCGGGCCGAACCGCCCCGATTCGGACTGAGCCGAACCGCCGCCCTCGGTCACCCAGCCTCGGGCGCCGCTGACATAGCGCCCGTTATCCGGCCCGGTGGTGTAGCTATACTGAATGCCTTCCGCTCCGGAGGCCTTGGCCTCGCTCTGGATGCGGGCCTCCTCGGCCTTGAGCCGGGCCACTTCCTTTTCCTCTTCCGGGGTCAGGGCCTTAGGGACCCCTCCAGCGGACGAGGGCGTCGCGGCGGCCCCGCCCTCACCATCAGGCGACCCCGCCTCTCCCGACGGCCCGCCGGCCTGGCCTTCCGGCGAAGCGGCCGGGACGCCAGCGGCCTGAAGCTGGCCCAGAGAACCGTCCCCGGTGAGTCGGGCTTTAGCCTCGGCCCGGCCGGCGGCCAATTCCTCAGGGGTGGGCGCCGGTTTGGGCGCCGCGACCGGGGCGGTTTTTGCCGGCTCCAGAGGCGCGGCCACGCCCCGGGTCAACCCGGAAACTTCCGCCGCCTCGCCGGGCGATACGCTCTCCATGGTCCGGCTGTTGAGCTTGGCGGTATAAAACCGCAGGCCAACCGACAGACCGTCCGACGCCAAAGCATTCAAAAAACTCATCGTCAGCCTCCCTGGCCCACAATGGGCTGATGCGTCCGGCATCAGCCTGAAGGGCCGTCGCCCGACGGTCCGCTTCCTTTTTTCTATCGGCCGGGGAAGGATAAAACTTGAATTTTTTTTGAGGGACAGTGAAAGATGGCTGGTTTTTATAGACCCGGCCGCTCAACATGTTTATTGGCCGCGCAATAATTCAGGCGGGAAACATCGGCCGGACGCCGAACTCCTCAAACCGGTCAGTGAGGTCGGAACCGAACAGATAATCGCCGCCCGGTTTCAAGAGCAGCCAACGGTCCACCAGCGGCGCGACCAGGGCCGGTTCGTGGGTGCACAAAACCGTGATCACCCCGGATTCCTTCAGCCGGGTCAGATCACGCAAAATGGTTTTGACCCCGGGCCAATCCAGCCCGGCCAGGGGCTCGTCCAGAAAAACGGCCACCGGCCGCCGGGCCAGGGCCGCGGCCAGGGCCAGGCGTTTTTTCTGCCCCAGGGAGAGGCTCTCCACCGGCCGGTCCAAAAATCCGGCCAAATCCCAGCGGGTGATCAGTTCGGCCAAGAAATCGGCCAGGGCCGGGTCGCCCAGATCCAACCCCAGGCGTATATCTTCGGCTCCGGTTTCCCCCAAAAGCCAGTGGTCGACATTCTGGGGCAGCAAGGCCGAGGACCGGCGCAACCGCCGGCGGGCTTCGGCGCCCCGAACCTCTCCCAGGCGGACCTCGCCGGCCACCGGGGCCAGAAGACCGGCCAATATGTTAATCAGGGTGGATTTCCCGCTGCCGTTGGCCCCGGCCAGGCCCAGGATCATACCCGGGGCCGTTTCAAAGGTGAGCCCGACCAGCACCGGCCGGTCAGGCTCATAACTGAAAGACACCTCATGAACCGACAAAGACCTCAACTCAAAACCCGCCGCAAAAGATCCTTGATCAGGTAAAAAACCTTGGCCAGCGCCGCCGCCGCGATGACCGTCACCCCCCAGGCCAGGAGCATATCGCGATTGATAATTTTTTCTATCATGATTTCAGGCAGGTATCCGTAAAAAATGCAAATGCTGACAACCACGAACGTAACCGGCCCGAAAACCACCACCAACCACAAGCAGAAGGTGAAAACCCAAGAGAATTTTCTCTTCCAATGGGGCACGCCGCT
>JAVBTP010000172.1:0-3864 GCA_031556115.1 Candidatus Adiutricaceae bacterium | reverse complement strand
CGCCCAGGACCAGGCCATTTGGCACAGTTCCAGACTGCGGGCCTGATCGACGTCGCGCCGGCCGCTGGTCCGGGGAGCCATGTCCGAGAGGACCACCTCGAAAGGCCCCTCCCCCTCCACCAATTCGATTCTGTTTTCCAGGAGATCGGCCTTCATGATGGTCACCCGGGGAGGGAATCCCCCGGTGGGGGGATCGAGATCCAGGCCGATGACCCGCCCCTTTTCACCCACCTGGCCGGCCGCATATAAAGTCCAACTGCCGGGAGCGCAGCCTAAATCCAGCACTTTTTGACCGGGCCGGAACAGTTTGTATTTTTGATCGAATTCTTCAAGCTTATAGATCGACCGGGCCGGGAACCCCTCTTGGCGGGCCTTGCGGCTGAAGTGGTCGTCCAATCGCGCTCGATCTTTGATGGCCATGCGGACCTCCCCCGCGGGAAATTTTCACAAAACTCATTTTGAAAACCCCTGACGCCTCGATCACCAAAAAAGCCCGCCCCCGGATGGGGGGCGGGCTTCGTCAAGTCAGGGCGCCGGGCCTAGAAGAGGCCCTTGACCTTGCCGGTTTCACAATCCACATCGACGCGGCGGTAAGCCGGGTCGGAGGCGGTGCCGGGCATGAGGGTGATGGCCCCGGCCACCGTGACCACAAAGCCCGCGCCGGCGTAGACCAGGCAGTCGCGGACAAAGAGGCGCCAGCCTTTGGGTACGCCCTTGACCGTCGGATCGGCGGACAGTGACAGGTGAGTCTTGACCATGCAGAGGCCCAGTTTGGAAGTGACCGGGTCTTTTTCGTACAGATCCAGCTTTTTGGCCGCATCCGGACCGTAGTCCACACCGTCGGCGCCGTACACTTCCTTGGCGATGATTTCGATGCGTTCCTTCAGCGGCTGGTCGAGGTCATAGAGGAACTTGAACTGCGGCTGGTCGTCGCAGGCATCCTTGACCGCGTTGGCCAGTTCGATGGCCCCTTCGCCGCCCTTCAACCAATGGTCGGACACGGCCACCCGGGCGCCGGCCGATTCACAGGCCTTGCGGATGACCTCGATCTCTTCCTTGGTGTCGGTGATGAAGGAGTTGATGCAGACCACGGGGCTGATGCCGGCCTTCTTGACCGTGGCCACGTGGTGCAGCAGGTTCGCGCAGCCCTTTTCCACCTGGCCGACGTTGACGACCTTGTATTCTTCGGGCAAAGGCTTGCCGGGCACCGGGATGGGGGCGCCGCCGTGGCACTTCAGGGCCCGGACCGTGGCCACGATGACCGCCGCGTTGGGGGTCAGGCCGGAGAAACGGCACTTGAGGTTCCAGAACTTTTCAAAGCCGATGTCCGCGGCAAAGCCCGACTCGGTGACGTGGTAGTCGGACAGCTTCAGGGCCAGACGGTCGGAGACGATGGAGCTCTGGCCGATGGCGATATTGGCAAAAGGACCGGCGTGGACGAAGCAGGGCTGGCCTTCCAGGGTCTGCATCAGGTTCGGGTTCAGGGCTTCCACCATCCAGGCGGTCATGGCGCCGGCCACGTCGAGGTCGGAAGTGGTGACGGGGTTGCCTTTTTTGTCATAGGCCAGCACCATCTTGCCGATACGTTCGCGCATGTCCTTCAGGTCGGAGGCCACGGCCAGGATAGCCATGATTTCCGAGGACACGGCGATGCCGAACTTGGACTGCATCATGTAGCCGTCCTGCTTGCCGCCGAGACCGATGACGATGTTGCGGAGGCACTGGGCGGCGAAGTCGATGATCCAGCCGTATTCCACCCGGCTGGGGTCGATGTCCAGGCGCTTGAGATTGCGTTTGGCCAGGGTGGCGTCATCATAATTGCGCTCGTGCTGCATGCGGGAGTTCAGGGCCACCATGCCCAGGTTGTGGGCGTTCATGATGGCGTTGATGTCGCCGGTCAGGCCCAGGGAAAACGGGGTCAGGGGCACGCACTGGCTCATGCCGCCGCCGGCCGCCGAACCCTTGATGTTCATGGTCGGGCCGCCGGAGGGCTGCCGGATGGCCGCGCTGACGTTCAGGCCGAGCTTGCCCAAACCCTGGGTCAGGCCCATGGTGGTGGTGGACTTGCCTTCGCCCAAGGGGGTCGGCGTGATGGCGGTGACGTCGATGTATTTGCCGTTAGGCTTGTTTTCCAGACGCTTCAAGGCCTTGGCGTAATCGATTTTGGCCACGTAATGGCCATAAGGAAGGATTTCGTCATCCTCCAAACCGACTTTCATGGCCAGTTCCCTGATCCTGATCAGGTGCTTTTCAGCGGCTTCCGCGATTTCGTAGTCCTTAGCGCCTTTTGCCGTAAAATCTTGCCAATTTAAACCCATAATGGAGCCTCCGTCTACATGTTGACCCGGCCGGGTAAGGCCGGGTAAGAACGAAAAACCACGCCTCATGACCGTGGCGGTCACTCATGAGGCGGTGGCCATCCCAATCTTTCGACTTGCGGTCGTCAGTCCCCCGGCGCGAAACAGAGCCCGCCGGGTCGGTTTTACGATTTTTCCAAATGACTAAGAACGTTTGGCCCAAAGAATCACCTCAATGCGCCAAGCCGCAGTATAAAAACAAGGGTATCATTGTTTTATGGTTGAACTTATATCACGGTCGCTGATCGATGTCAAGAGCTTTTGTCTCAAAATCGCTTATTTATTTGCATTTTTCGGTATTTGTTTTGAATGGAGACCACTCGTATCAAAAAAACAGCCCCGAACCGTCACCGGCGGGGCCAACTCCAACCATGGATAAACACCTTGACAGCCGAAGCATATCTGCTAAAATAACTTCCGATTTTTATTACTTTATTTAATTCGCGTCGCGGTAGGTGAAGCGGATTGAGGCCATAACAACTTTGTCATCGGAATTTAGAGCCGCTTATGTTTTTTTCGGAAATTTTTCTGTCAGGCCCGGCCGCTACCCTGGCCGCCGGCGAGCACCTGGGCCGTCTTTTGGCCGAGGCCCTAAGGACCGGCCGCCTCTCCCTGCCCTTTCTCGTCACCCTGACCGGCGATCTGGGGGCCGGCAAGACCACTTTGTGCCAGGGCCTCGGGCGAGGCCTGGCCGTGGACGATCTCGAAATCGTCAGCCCGACCTTCACCCTGGCCAATGAATATCATGGCCTGGTGGATATTTTTCATCTCGACCTCTATCGCCTGCCCGATGAGAGCCAGTTTTACGAAGCCGGGCTGGACGAATATTTGGCCCGGCCGGGCCTGACCCTGGTGGAGTGGCCCGAAAACGGCCCCGGCCCCTGGCCGGAGCCCCGGCTGGAACTGAGCCTGACTTTTCAGGGCCAGGGCCGGCTTCTCAAGGCCGGCCCCTGGCCGGAACCGCTTTTCTAAAAACCACTCTCCACCAGCCCCAATATCAGTTGACCCGGTGAACGATTTCCCCGTCCCGAATCACCAGGTACAGGCCGTGTTTCAGGCGGGAGACGTCTTCCAGCGGATCCCCGTTGATCACCACCAGATCGGCGCATTTTCCGGATTCCACCGAGCCGGTCTCCGCCTCGATCCCCGCTATTTGGGCGCTGTACAGAGTCGCCTGGAGCAGCACGTCAAGCGGCTTGATTCCCAAGTGTTCCCGCCGGAGGAGGAATTCATCGCCGTTTTCCCCATGGAAATTGTCGGTGGTGCCGGCATCGGTGCCAAAGCCCATCTTGAGGCCCGCCCTATACGCCGCGGTCAGGCACGAAACGGACTCACTCATCAAGGCGCGGCTTTTCTCCTGCATATAGCCTGAGAAATCGTGGGCGGTTCCGGTGAGTTTCAGCATGCCGGTCAGCGTGGGCACCAGAAAAGTCTCATCCTGGCTTTTCAACTGGTCGATGAGCGCTTCGTCCAAGAGGGTCGCATGCTCGACAGTGCGCACGCCGCA
>JAVBTP010000070.1:0-4794 GCA_031556115.1 Candidatus Adiutricaceae bacterium | reverse complement strand
TGCGGGACCGATTGAAGAATCGCGGAACACTTTTCATCGGGAATTATTGCCGTTATATCCGCGAAACGGGCGGCGGCGCCGTATCTTCCGACGAATGGGGCCGGCTATTGGCCGATATCGGCGCCGAAAAATATCTGGAGGCTCTTTTGGCCTATTATCAGGTCGATTCGCGGAAACCCGCCTGGTGGCGGCGTATGCGGCGCAAAGGCCGTAAGCTGCTGAGAGAGCCGCACCGTTTTTTTGCGGACTGGCTGGAGAAATCATAATCGATGTGGCGCGGCTGGACCGGATAATTTTTTGCTCATAGTCCAAGGCGTCAGGAAGCCGTCCGGCCAGGGTTGACCTATATCCACAAAAGGCCTGAACATTATCGAGTTCAGGCCCTGCCCCAGCCAGACGCCCCAGGCGTCGTCCGCAATCATTTTCTGGGCCTCCACAGTCATTTCAAGCCGCTTCTGCTCGTCGGCCTCCGAGCCGATGCGGCCGACCAGTTCATCAAAGGCGGGGTTATCCCAACCGCTGAGGTTGCAGAACTGCCCCTTGGTGAACAGGCGCAGTGAAAGATAGGCGTCTGGGTGGACGTTGTAAAAATAGACATACATATCACATTGCCGCTGATGCAGCCGCTCTATGAACCTGTGCCGGTTGGATAACTCAAAGTGTACTGAAAAACCTATGTCCGCCAAGTTGGCCCTGATTATCTCCAGCGCGGCCAAATCGATTTCAGAGGAATTGGCGGCCAGGCTGATTTTCTGGCCCGGTTTCACCCCGGCGTCGGCCATGAGGCGGCGAGCCTGATCCGGGGTGTAGGGAAAGCGGGGAGCCTCGGCCCAATGCCCGGGCACGCCCACGGGGATGAGGGTGTCCAAGGGGGCGGTGCCTTGTAGGCCGGCGGCGGCGATCCTCTTTCGATCCAGCGCCAGGCGAACCGCCTGCCGCGCGGCCGGCCGGTCAAAGGGAGGCTTGTCCATCATCATGCCCAGCCACCAGACTTGGCGAGCCAGGCGGCGTTCGACCAGGAGCCCCGGCGCATCTCGAATCACTTCCGGGTTGACGTTGGGCAAGACGGCCAGGTCGAGGCGGCTCTTTTGGAAGTGGTAGGGGAAGTTGAAAGCGTGCGCGTCCAGCCTGAAAATCAGCCGACTGATCTGGGGCCGGAGCCCCCGGAACTGGGGGAAAGCTTGCATCTCCATATAATTCCGAGGCTGAAACGCGGTCACGGCATAGGGGCCGGTGCCTACGGGCTTGGTTGAAAACTGAGAAGCGCCCATCTGTTCCATAGCCCGCCTGGAGACGATAAGCCCCACGCTAAAAGGCAGAATGCTGGTAAACAGGTGTGGGCAGGGGCGGCGAAAGACCAGCTTGACCACGTAACGGCTGAGCACGACCACCTCTTCCAGGCTCTCCCAGGCCGGCTGCCGGGACAGGACTTCGGCGGTGGCCATACGCTCGAAACTGAATTTGACATCCTGAGCGCTGAATTCGCCATAGCCATTGTGAAACTGGACTCCACGGCGCAGGTAGAAGATGACCGTCCGTCCGTCGGCGGATGTTTCCCAACTCTCGGCCAGTTCCGGAACCAATTCCCAACTGCCCTCCCGAAATTTGACCAAGCCCTGAAAAACACAGTGCATCAATATGGCGTCCCACATCAAATTATGGATATTTGCCGGATCCAGGCTGCGTATCTCATGGCCCACCGCCAGTTGCAGGGTATCCCGACGTTCGGGCAAGGGCTGATGTTTCAGGGCTATCCTATCCATGCGGTCCTGGTAGTCCTGGAAGCGCTGAGCCAATGAAGCCTCGGCCAGTTCCGCCAGGAGGTTGACGGCCAAGGGCAGGGCCAGGTCATAAGAGCTGTCCGGCAGAACTATGTGGTGGTCGGTGAACTCAGCCAAGGCGCTGGCCTGGTGGCCGGTGAAAAGAAACAAAGGCAGCTTTTTCGCTTTCACCTCCTCGGCCTGGTGCCTCAGTTCCAGGGTGCTGTGCCGGCCGGTCAGGATAATGACCAGGCTGTCCTCAGGCAAAGCCGCCAATTCCTCTTCGGCCCGGCGGAGAGAATCCGCCCCCAGGGTCACATCCGGCCGCCGCCTTGCCAGCAGCCACTTCAGGCGGGCGCCATCTCCAGCCGCATCCGGGGACGCCAGGATCAAAATTTGGCGAACCGCCGACACCAGGCCGGCCAACTCCAGAAAAACGGGATGGTTCCGCAGATCTTCGGCCAGACTCTCCAAGGGGTGGAGGGGACGGCCGTCAGTCTGTGGCTCATCAGACCCGGTCAGTTTGGCGGCCAGGAAATCCCGGACCTGATTCAGGAAATCGCTGTAGCCCGTGAAACCCAAATGGGCGACAAAGCGCATGATGGTGGTTTCGCTAATTTTGGCTGAGGCGGCCAACTGGCGGACGGTTTGAAACGCCACTTTTTCCCGGTTGTCGAGGACATATAAAGCCAGGACACGTAACTTATAAGGCAAAACAGGAAGTTGAGCCTCAATAGCGGCGAAAATGTTTGGGATATTGTTTGTCATAGCGGGTTATCCGGTGCCAAAGTGACGGTGACCAGAGGGTTCATAATAACGTCAATGCCTTAAAGAAGCAAGATGGTTTTGCGCCGGCTGCTTCTGAAAATACCGGGCCATAAATCCCTCCTCGGTATATTGACATTAGTTCCGAATTAAGATACTGTGTTCCCATATACCCCGATATAGAGCAATCATCGTCTCCATTGACCAAGCAAAACCGAGTTTTTATTTCAATTTAGGAACATATGATTTTTTTTAAAATCATATGTTCCTGTAAAGCGGGAGGTCAACATGAGTGAAACATCTGGGAAAAGCGTCTGGAAGCAAATGAATTGGGTTGGAATTTTTCTGTTATCCTTAAGCGGAGGGGCCATCTACCTGCTTCCCCTCGCCCGTTCCACGTATTATGACCCCCTGATGCAGGGTCTGGGGGTGACCAACACTGAACTGGGAATGATCACCAGTTTTTGGGGGCTTCTGACCCTGCTCAGCTACTTCCCCGGGGGCTGGCTGGCCGATCGATTCTCGGCCCGCAAAATGCTGGTCGTCACCTTTGCCGCCAATTGCCTTCTGGGCTTCTGGTATGCCACCCTGCCCAGCTTCCCGGTCTTGATTTCCATTCATTTACTCTTCGGCATCTTTACCACGGCAACCTTCTGGGGCGCGTTCATCAAAGCCACCCGGCTCTGCGCTCCTCCCGAGGCTCAGGGCAAGGCCTTCGGCTTCGTCGAGGGGATTCGTCGGCTTCTGGGCATGGGCCTGGGACTGATTGGCGCCTGGCTCCTATCCTGTTACGGCACCGACACCACCGCCGGCATCAAGGCGGCCCTCAATTTTCACGCGGCCACTTGCGGGGTGGTGGCCTTGGCCATATTCCTCTTCTTTAAGGAAGGCGACACCAGCGGGCAGGCCAAGACCGGGGCCAGCCTGGCCGACATCGGCCAGGTAGCTAGAATTCCTGAAGTGTGGCTGATCGCCGGCATCGTCCTGGCCGCCTACATGTCCTGGCGCACCCAGGATGTCATGACTCCCTACTCCACCAACCTTTGCGGCATCAGTGCCGCCCTGGGAGCCACCGTGGCCACCATCCGCAATTATGGCCTGGGTTTCGTGGCCATGGGCGGCGGCATAATGGGCGACCGGATCGGTTCGGCCAACACCATGATCGCAGGGTTCCTGGTGGTCATCCTAAGCGATGTCCTTTTCCTCCTTTTTCCTGGCACCCCGGCCACCTTGTGGGTGTTTCTGGCCCTCATGTTCACTTTTATGGCGGCCATTTTCACCATGCGCGCCGTCTTTTACGCCCTGCTTACCGAAGGGTTGCTGCCGGTGTCGGCCACCGGCATCGCGGTGGGCATTGTGGCCACTTTGGCCTACTGCCCTGACTTTTTCGCGCCGCTGTATCAGGGCTATTTTCTGGATAAATTCGGCAAGGACAGCCATGTCGGCTATAACTACCTGTTCCTGATCTCCCTGGTGTCCAGTCTGGCTGGAGTGGCCCTGTGTCTGGTCTTCAAAGCCCGCGTCAGGCGGAAAATAGCCGCCGGCATCACCCTGGAAAGCGCCGAAGCCCAACTGCGATTCGGTGGAAAAAAAGCTTGACCACGCGTTTCCTTTATCGCCGTGCGCCCTGAGGCTCGCGAACTGAATTTTTATTGCGGATCGTGCCGTGGCCGGGCCGGGCCGGTTTGCGCCCGGCCAGACCCAGCGAGGAGGTACCAAATGATTTCGCGTCTCGCCCCCAGCAGCAAAGATGATCTGGCCAAAATCCACCGGGCGGCCTTAAGACTGCTCAATGAGGCCGGGGTGGCCTTTCCTGGTGGACCGGCCTTAAAGGTTTTTCGCGACCACGGTTTCAGAACCAAGGGGGATCTGGTTTTTATCACTGAGGAACAGCTGTTCCGCCACCTGGCCACAGTGCCCAAAACCGTGCCCATGGTGGCCAGAAATCCGGAAAAATCCTGCCTCTTGGGCGGGCCGGCGCCTCTTCTCTTCGGCTTCGGCGCACCGATTAAGATTCTGAGCGCCGACGGCTCGCTGCATCCCATCACCACGGCGGATTTCCAGGCCATACACAAACTGACCCAGACCTCGCCCCTCCCGCAGATCTCATCGTACAAGGCCACATCCCCGGCGGACATTCCGGGTCAGACCGCGCACCTGGAATGATTCTTCCACGCCCTGACCATGACCGACCTGGTGGCCGGCGGCGACGCCATGACTGCGGCCAACACCCGTGACACCCTCAACATGCTGGGCCTGGTCTTCGGAG
>JAVBTP010000034.1:0-2911 GCA_031556115.1 Candidatus Adiutricaceae bacterium | reverse complement strand
ACCACGATGCGTCTGATCGGGGGCCTTTTGGCCGGTCTGCCCGGCCGGTTCCTTCTGGATGGGGATCAGCAGCTTCGCCGCCGGCCCATGGAGCGCCTGGCCGATCCCCTGCGCCAGATGGGCGCCCGGGCGGAAACCACCGACGGCCACGCCCCGATGACCATCGCCGGCGGAAACCTCCACGGCATCGAATACCTCAACACCGAGGGCAGCGCCCAATTGAAGGGCGCGGTGCTTCTGGCCGCCCTTTCGGCCCGGAACCCCACCCGGATCATCGAGCCCATTGCCACGCGCGACCATACCGAGCGGATGATCCACATCTGCGGCGGTCAGATCACGATGTGCCGCGGAACCATCGATATTTGCCCCGGCCGGCTGACCCTGCCGCCCACCCTGGAGATCCCGGGCGACCCCTCGTCCGCCTCCTTTTTCCTTATCGGAGCGGCCATCATCCCGGGGAGCCGGGTCACGGCCCGGCACATCCTGCTGTCCAACAGCCGTATCGGCTTTCTCAAAGTGCTGGACCGTATGGGGGCCTCCATCGCCATCCGGCTGGAAGGGGAAAAACCCGAACCCAACGGCCAGGTCACGGTGGAATACACGGGGCCTCTCCAGGCCACGGAGATAACCAAGGAAGAAGTGCCCTCCCTCATCGACGAAATCCCCGGCCTGGCCCTGGCCGCGGCCACCGCCGAGGGACAGACCGTTTTCCGCCAGGTGCGCGAACTCCGCTTTAAGGAATCCGACCGCCTGACGGCCATCAAGCATCAGTTGGGCGCCCTGGGCGTCCGGGTGTGGGTGGCCGGGGACGACCTGTTCGTGGAAGGGCCCACGAAAATCATCCCGCCCGCGGCCTTGGATTCAGGGCATGACCACCGCCTGGCCATGGCTTTCCACCTGGCCTCGGCCGTCGCCAAGATCAATCTGCCGGTGGTGGGGGACGAGTCCATCCCCATCTCCTACCCCGCGTTCAAAGCCGATCTGGCGCGCCTGCTCTCGCCATGACCGAAGGCCCGCCCCCCGAAGGCTCGATAATCTTGGCGGCCGAGGGGCGCCGATCGACGCTGGACATCGTCCCCGAGGGGTTGGCGGCCAGGTTGCGGGCCTTGACCGGGCCGCGCCGGGGTCTTATCCTTATGGACCGGGCCCTGCAACCCGAGGCCGAACGATGGCGGGCCGAGTTGTCTGGATTCCCGGTGGTATTTCCCCAGGGCCAGGGGGAAGCGGCCAAAACCTGGGAGGAGGCCGGCCGCCTGTTGGCCATCCTGGCCCAGGAAAAACTGGCCAGGGACGACTGGTTCATCGCCCGGGGCGGCGGGGCGCTGACCGACCTGGGGGCCTTTGCGGCCGGCCTGTACCGGCGGGGGATGAGACTGATCCTGGCGCCCACCACCCTGTTGGGCGCGGTGGACGCGGCCGTGGGCGGCAAAACCGCCGTCAACCTGGCCGGGGCCAAGAACCAGGCGGGCCATTTTTACCTGGCCGACCACGTCCTGGCTGACCTGGCGGCTTTTCGGAGCCTCAGCCGGGCGCAGTTGGCCGAAGGGCTGGTGGAGGCCTACAAGACCGGCCTGGCGGCCGATCCGGGCCTGGCCGAATTGGTGGAGGCCCGCGCTGAAAATTTGCCGGGGGGCGACCCGGCGCTCCTGGCCGAAGTGGTCCGGCGGTCGATGGCGGCCAAGGCGGCCCTGGTGGCTCGGGATTTCCGCGAGGAGCGGGGCCTTCGGGAGGTTCTCAACCTGGGCCATACTTACGGCCATGCGCTGGAGAGCCATTACGCCCCCCGCCTCAGCCACGGTCTGGCCGTGGCCGTGGGTCTGGCCGTGGCCGCCCGGCTGTCCGCCGCCCGGCGGATGATGGCCGGCCGGGAGGCGGAACGGATCATCGGCACGGTCCGGCGCCTGACGGCGCCCGGCCCCTGGCCCGAGCCGCCGCCGGAGGATCGGATTTTGGCGCTTTTGCTGGCCGACAAAAAGATCCGCAACGGCCGGTTGCGGGTGGTGGCCCTGGAAGGCGCGGGCCGGCCCAGGATTTTGGAAATTACGCCTGAAGCCCTGATCGAAGCGGCGCGGAATTTCCAGGCGGACCGAGACTGACCATCATCATGGCGAGAACATAGAGAGGGGTTCAAAAAGTGTCAAACCTATTCGGGCACAACTTCCGCATCATGACGTTTGGCGAATCCCACGGCCCGGCCCTGGGGGTGGTGGTCGACGGCCTGCCCGCCGGCTTGCGCCTGCCGGTCCGCAATATCCAAAAGGATCTGGACCGCCGGCGGCCCGGCCGGTCCATCTACACCACCACCCGCCAAGAGCCGGACCAGGTGGAGATTTTAAGCGGCCTCACCGCCGAGGGCCGCACCAACGGCGCGCCCCTGGCGCTTTTGATCCGCAACGAGGACGCCGACGGCCGGGACTATGAAAAGATCAGCCAAAAGCTGCGGCCCGGCCACGCCGACTGGACGTATCTGCGCAAATACGGCCTGCACCCGCAACCCGGCGGCGGCCGCTCCAGCGGCCGGGAGACCGTGGCCCGGGTGGCGGCCGGAGCCGTGGCCCGGATGCTCCTTTCCCCCCTGGGGCTCAAGGCCGAGGCCTATACCGTGGCCGTGGGCGGGGTCAAGGCGGAAAACATTGATCCGGATTTCGCTGAAAAAGATCCTCTCCGTTTCGCCGACCGGGATCTGGCCTCCCGCGCCCACCAGGCGGTGGAGGCGGCCGTGAGCGAGGGTGACTCCCTGGGCGCGGTGGTGGAGGTCCATGTCACGGGTGTGCCCGCCGGCTGGGGTGAACCGGTTTTCGCCAAGCTCGAGGCCGTGCTCGGCGCGGCCTTCTTCTCCATCGGCGCGGTGCGGGCCGTGGAGTTCGGCGAGGGCCTCTCCCTGGCCGCCATGCGGGGTTCCGAAGCCAAC
>JAVBTP010000004.1:0-9217 GCA_031556115.1 Candidatus Adiutricaceae bacterium | reverse complement strand
GTACGGGGGTATTTTCCTCTATCCGGCCGACATGCGCGACCCGCTGAAGCCCAAGGGCAAACTGCGCCTGATGTGCGAGGCCAACCCCATGGCCTTTATCGTCGAACAGGCCGGCGGCCTGGCCACCACCGGGCGGGAACGTATTTTGGATCTCCAGCCCACCGAGATCCATCAACGGGTGCCTTTGATCATTGGCTCGTATGACGACGTCAAAACCTATCAGGAGTTCATCGAAAAGGCCGCGGCCGCGGGTTGAGCCCCGGCCCGGGCGGAATCCGCTCGCCGGAACAGCCGTTGCCTGTATACCGTTTTCCGGTCGAGTTTCAGCGAACTTGACTGGATGAGCGGATGGTATTACTCCGGCCACAAAACAAGTCATACCCGTGATTTCGCCAAAGCCCGAAATCACTGGACTTCCGCCGCCGGGAACCGACTTCGCCATCTGCCGGGTTAATATATACCGATCCCCCATCAATACGCCAGCGGCCTTGAGAGAGAATTTCGGTATTGGGTCAAGCGTTTGAGGAACCTCGAAAAAGTGACCGGTCCGGTTCCGGCGGAACCGCTGGCGGTGGCGGCCTCATCGGGCTTCCGCCGGAGACCGCGCTTTTCGGGGTTCGTTTTTTGGACCGCCCCGGGCAAAAATCAGCTTGCATTCGGCCGCGAGATATAATAAATATATAAGGTTTGAAGCGGCCCGGCGGATTTGGGCGCGGATACGCCGGAGGCCGTCAGCCCTGACGAGGGCGGCGGCCGGGTGTTTTCGCCCCCGTTCATAGCCCGGGCCCCCACCCCCGAAGGAGAGTTCCATGCTGGAATATATGAGAAAAAACGCCAACAGCACGGTGGTGTGGCTGATTATCGGGGCCATTGCCGTGGTTTTCATCTTTTTCGGCGTCGGCAATCAGGGCGGGGGGAGCCATAACCCCACGGTCAATGGCGAGGAAATCAATCCGTATGACTGGGATGAGCTGGTCCAAGGGCTCTCCCGTGAGGTGCGGGACCAGAGCGACTCGCCCGAGATCCACCGGATGATCAAGATGGAAGCTATGCGTATCATGGTCCGGCGGGCTCTGATCAGCCAGTTCGGCCGGGCCACGGGGCTGACGCCCAGCGACCGGGCCGTCGGCCGGCTGATCGCCGCCATGCCTGAGTTTCAGACCGACGGCCATTTCGACCAGGCCCGGTATGAAGACACGCTGCGTGCCGGCGGTTTTCGGGGCGGGCCCGCCGCTTTTGAAAAACAGCAGCGCATCGAGCTTTTGCGCGGCCGGGTGACCGGCCTCATCTATGGCCTGTCTTGGGTCCCCCGGCCTGAAATTCTGGAGGCCTTTCATTTTCAGCAGGATCAGGCGCAATTGGAATACGCCTTTTTCCCCTCGGCCGGCCATCGGGCCGGGCTTGCGCCCGGCGAAGACCAGTTGGCCGCCTATTTCGCCTTACATCAGGAGCGGTGGCGCCAGCCGGCGAGAATGAAAATCGAATACGTGGACCTGCGGCCGGTCGACTTCCTGGATCAGGTCCATATCAGCGATGGGGAACTGCGCAATTATTACCAGGAACACCGCCAGCGTTTCACCACCCCCGAAACGGCGGTGGTCAGCCATATCCTGTTCAAGTTTCCCCGCATGAACCCCAGCGCCGAGGATAAAAAACTCACCCTGGCCCGGGCGGAAGAGGCCCGGAAGCGCGCGGCCACGGAAGACTTCGCCGCTTTGGCCAAGGAGTTGTCCGAAGATCCGGGCTCGGCCGCCGAGGGCGGCGCGCTGGGACCCATCGGCCGGGGCATGACTTTTGGCCGCTTCGAGGAGGCGATTTTCAGCGCCCCCCTCAATGAGGTCACCGCCCCGGTGGAAACCGAGATCGGGTATCATCTGATCAAGGTCACCGAGCGCCGGGAGCCCGGCGTGCGCCCCTTTGAAGAGGTGCGGGAGGCCCTGGCCGACGAGCAGAAAGCCTTCCAGGCCCGGCAACTGGCCGTGGCCCAGTTGGAGGATTTGATTATTCGCACTGAAACCTCCAAATTGTCCGAGGCCGCGGCGTCCATGAATTTGCCGCTGAAAACCAGTGAATCCTTCACTGCGGCCAATCCCCCCGATATTTTTGAGGGCAGCGCCGAGGCGGTGCAAAAAGCTTTCGCCGCCCCTGTGGGCCGGGTGGCCTCCCCTCTGGAGTTGACGGAGCACTTGGTGCTGTATACGCCTTTGGAGCGCCAGGAGAGCCGCCTGCCCGATCTGGCCGAGGTGCGAAACGAGGTGGTCACGGCCTGGATCGACGATGAAGCCGGCCGTCTGGCCAAAGTCGAGGCGGAAACCTTTATTCAAAACGCCCAGGCCCAGGGCTGGGCCGCCGCCCTGGCGGCGTTGCCGAACCAAGGGGTGGTGCGCTCCGGCCTCGGGGCCATGGCTTCCCGGCCCGGTCTGGTCTCCACCGAGCCTTTTCAAAAAGTGGATTTTAACGAGTTTCAAGCCTCTCTTTCCTCTCTGGGCGCGGCCGGCGAGATTTCCCCGCAGCCGGTTTTTGGCGAATTCGACGGAGCCCACGGCGTCTATGCCCTGGCCCTGGCCAAGGTGGAAAAAGCCGACGAAAGCCAGTTGGACGGCCAGACGGGGGAGATCCTGGCCTCGGTTCTGGCCCGCCACAAGGGCGACTTGATGTACCGGATCTGGGAAATGGGGCTCTTCCAGGCGTCTGAAGAGAATATCGATATCCCCCCGGGGTATTTGGAATAGAAGCGGAGAGAGCCATGTTCGACCGTTTAACCGACAAGCTGACCAGCACTTTTCAAAAACTGACCGGGCGGGGCAAGGTCAGCGAGGTTGACTTAAAAGCCGCTTTGCGGGAAGTGCGTCTGGCCCTTCTGGAAGCCGACGTCAATTACAAGGTGGTCAAGGATTTTCTCCAGGCGGTGGAGGCGCGGGCTCTGGGCGTGGAGGTCATGGCCAGCCTGACCCCCGGCCAGCAGGTGCTGAAAATCGTCTACGAGGAACTGCGGGATCTGATGGGGGCCACCTCGTCGGGCCTGGACCTCACCGGCCGGCCGCCGGTGCCGGTGATGCTGGTGGGCCTGCAAGGGTCGGGCAAAACCACCACCGCCGGCAAACTGGCGTATTACCTCAAAAAACAGGGCCGCCGGCCCTATCTGGTCCCGGCCGACGTCAACCGCCCGGCGGCCATCACCCAACTCAGCCGCCTGGCGGCCGAGGTGGGCGTCCCCTCCTTTCCTTCGACCACGGAAATGGATCCGGTGGATATCGCCTCACAAGCCCTGGCGGCGGCCCGGGAAGCCGGCTGCGACGTGGTCCTCATCGACACCGCCGGCCGCCTGACCATCGATGAGGAGTTGATGGCGGAACTGGGCCGTATCAAGGCGGCCACCCAGGCCAAGGAAATTCTCCAGGTGGCCGACGCCATGACCGGCCAGGAGGCGGTGAATATCGCCGAGGCTTTCAATGAGCGTCTGGCCTTGAGCGGGGTCGTTCTCTCCAAAATGGAAGGCGACGCCAGGGGCGGCGCGGCCATGAGCATCAAGGCGGTGGTCAACCGGCCCCTGAAGTTTGTGGGCGTGGGCGAAAAGATCGACGCCCTGGACGTCTTTCATCCCGACCGGACGGCTTCGACCATTCTGGGCATGGGCGACATCGCCGGGCTCATCGAAAAGGCCCAGGAGGCCGTGGATGAGAAAGAAGCCCGGGTCCTGGCCAAGAAGATGCAAAAAGGGGAGTTCACCCTGGCCGACTTCCAAAAGCAGATTCAGCAGATCAAGAGCATGGGGTCAATCGAATCGTTGATGGGCATGATCCCCGGCCTGGGCAAGTTGAAAAAGCTCAAGGAGGCCAAGCCGGACGAAGGCGAGCTGAAAAAGATCGAGGCCATCCTCAGCTCCATGACGCTTGCGGAGCGCGCCAACCATTTGATCATCGACGCCAGCCGCCGCAAGCGCATCGCCAGAGGCAGCGGCACCACCGTGACCGACGTCAACCAGCTTTTGAAGAATTTTGCGGAAACCAAAAAGATGATGCAGCGTTTTACCAAAGGCGGCCTGAGCGGCCTGAAAAACCTGATTCGATAAACAGCGCATACCAAGCCGGCATAATACTCGGGCCGGCCGAATAACTAAGGAGACTTCCATGGCTTTGAAAATCAGACTGGCCCGCCTGGGCGCCAAGAAAAAACCCTTCTACCGCATTGTGGTGGCCGATAGCGAGGCCAAGCGTGACGGCCGTTTCCTGGACGTGGTGGGCATCTATGACCCCAATCAGAATCCGGCCAAAGTGGAATTGAAGAAGGAGCTTCTGGCCAAGTGGCAGGCCGAGGGCGCCCAGCCCACCGACACCGTCCGCAGCTTGCTGAAAAAACATTCCGCGTAAAGAAAAGGGGCGCCCGCGGCCTTTGGGGATGGCCGGAGTCGAGGTCGGACCGGAGTCGACCGGTGATTTCAGCGACTAAGTGTCCCCAAGGTTTCGGGCGCCGATTCAGGTCATATTGTGAAGGACCTTATCGCCTATCTGGCCGGGTCCCTGGCCGGGCGGCCGGAGGATGTGCGGGTCACCGAAAGCCCCGGTGAAAAGGGAACCACCCTGGAATTGACCGTGGCTGACGAGGATCTCAACCACCTCATCGGCAAGCAGGGTCGGACCGTCAAGGCCATGCGTTCGCTCTTGGCCGCGGCTTCGGCCAAGAGCGGCCGACGCTGTTTTTTGACAATAGCGGCCGAGGCCGCCGGAACCATGGAGGCCGAAGGCGTGGCCGAGGACGATGACTCCCTTTCGGGCGACGAGGAGGCGATTTCGTGAAGGCGGATGCCGAAAAGCCGGCCGGCCTGGTGGTTTTAGGCCACATCGCCCGCGCCCACGGGGTGCACGGCGCGGTGGTGGTCGAATCCTATGCCGAAAATCCGCGGACCATTCTCGGCCACGGCGAGCGGCTGCGACTGCTTTCGCCCGACGGCCGGACCGCTCGGCCGGTGGGCTCTCTGAAAGGCCAGGAAGCCGCCCAGGGGCTCATTGTCAAAATCAAGAATGTGACCACCCGGGACGCGGCCGACACCCTGAAGGGCTGGCGGCTGGCCATGCCCAGGGAAGGGCTGCCCCCGGCCGGGGAAGACGAAGTCTATTGGGCCGATCTCACGGGGCTGGCGGTCTTCACGGCTGACGGCCGCGATCTCGGCCGGGTGACCGCCCTGATGGAAGCCGGGGCCGGCCTGCTGCTCGTGGTGGCCGACCCCGAGGAGCCGGGCCGGGAGCGGTTGCTGCCTTTTCAGGAAACATTCATCGTCCGCCTGGATCTGGCCGAAGGCCGTCTGGTGTATGACCCTCCCGAAGGTCTTTTGGATTTGTAGGGCGCCCGGGGCCGCCCCTGGGTATGATATCGATCCGGGGGTTGAACGTGCTCATTCTCGGACGGCCCAGCCTCTGTGATTTCGGGCTTTGCCGAAATCACCCTGAATACGTTCAGGGCGTTTGGCGATTTATAGGTCACCCCCAAATAAAGCAAAACGCCAAAACATCCGGGCGCTTTTCGTTTATGGCCCATGGCCTGGCAATTGAAAAGCGCTCAAGTCGGCGGATCAATACCTCGGCGGTTGCCAATCCGGGTCGGCCTCATGGACCGTCTTTCCGTCACGTGGCCCGGGTCTGGCCGGGGCCGCGGGCTTGGGTTCAGGGACCGTCTCCATGGTCAGGTTTTCGGGCAGGCCCCGCGCCCATTGCACGAATTCCGGAAATCTTTCGGTGATTTCAACCTGCACCCAGCCTTTTTGGGCGTCGCTTTGGCCGCAAAAATAGGCCCACAGCGCCTCAAATTTGCGCGGCTCCATCGCGGCCAGCCATTCTTTCGCTTCCTTCTTGGTTTTTTTCGCCATATCTTCACTCCCCGCCGGTCATATTCCGGGGATGGGCCCGCCCGCTTTTGAGGTGGACAGACGGGACGGTCGCGGCGTCATCCTCACCGCCAGCCTCTGCGGCCTCGGTCACGCCCGCCTGGCCGTCACCATCGGTGTCGCCGCCTTCGGTGAACCTCTCTTCAACCCAGTCCCTGAACTCTGAAAACCGCTTTGGAATTTCGACTTGCAGCCAACCCCGCCGAGCCGGGCCGCTCCGGCAAAACTCCATCCACAGGGCGTCAAACTCCACCTGGTCCATCGTGGCCAGCCAGTCCTTTATCGGCATGGCGGGAATGGTGTATCTTTCGGGCGATTCCGCGGGAGCCGGCCGTTTTTGATCGCGCCTCCGCGTCGGGGTTGCCTTGGGGGGCCGGGCCGTTTGGTCCGTGGCCCGTCCGGTTTCGGCTTTCCCGAGGCGGGCCGGCGCCAACAATGCCTGTATCCGCCGCGCCAGTTCCTGCGGAAGGCCCGCCGGGTCAAGAGATAAATCCAGGCGTCCGGGTTTATTCAGCAATTCACCGTTATTATTTCCAAAAATAAGCCAATCGGCGGTGATTTCAAATTGCTGGCACAGTTGCTTGATAAATTCCAGGTCGGGCTGGGTCCGGCCGGTTTCATACCGCATGACGGTATGTTTGGAAACGGAAAATCGCGATCCAAACGTCTCTTGGTTTTCGGCGCCCCTAAGCTGGCGGATTCTGTCTCCAACGGTCGCGGTCATGCGGTCAGTCCTTGTGGTTTCGAGCGCATTGTCAAATGCGTTTTGGTTCCATATGTGCACATAAAACGGCCAACAATTCGCAATTATAAACACTTTGTATGCATTGATGCATTTAAAAATTGACTATATGTGCAAATATGCTACTATAGTTCCAAAATCGCCAATGATAGGCTCTTCTGGATAACCCACAATACCATCCTGTGGCGAGCTAATCAAGGTCATAGTGTGTAATAAAACAAGATAACCAGTGAGGTGTTTATGAGCGGAATGTACGTTGGAAAACGCGGCGTGGGCCGCGGCCGCGACTATCGGGCCATAAAAAGGTGGCTGGGTGAACAAGGGGTCATGCTCAAGCAAGTGGCTGGCGACGTGGGGGTGAATCCCACCGTGGTCAGTCAGACCATACGGGGTATCGTCAACAACCGCAAGGTGTTGCGTCGGCTGCTGGAGCTTGGCTGCCCGGCCGGCGTCCTCAGCTTGCCGAGCGACCTGGAAGAGGCGCCCACGGCGTGGGCCAGCGTTGAATGAAACCCAGTCACCGCCGGCCCGGCGATGGACTTTTGCCCTGATCGGTTCTACAATGAACCGTTCTTTGGGATCGTATCCGGAGCCGCCGGCCGGCGGTTTCGGAAAAGCGAGGGCGGCCGTTTGAACGGGCGGTGATTGGGGCGCCGTTCCGCCCGGTAATCAGGGGGGGCCAGGGGGGGAATCAAAAAGGCTTTGGGGGACATGGACGTATTGCGACGCGCCAGCCCCGCGACGCTGGCGGCGCTGACCCCCGCGGCTTCGCTTACGCGCCTGGCCAAGGGGGAGCACCTGTTTTGGGATAAGGAGGAAGTGGCGCGGGTGTACTTTGTGGTGGAAGGCGGGTTATCGCTGTATAAGCTTCATGGCGCGGGCGAAAAAAAAGTCATTTTTGTCCACGGCCCGGGCCAAATGATCAATGAGGAGGTGGTGCAGGATTTGCCGTCTTCCATCAACTGTGAGGCGTTAAGCGACGCCCGGGTGCTGTGGTTTTCCAAAAAGCCGTTTCTGGAGGCGATGGCCGGAGATTTCCGCCTGGCCAAAGCCGTGATGGATTCCATGTCCGCCAAGATCCGGCGGTTATACCGGCAGTTGAAGAACACCACCGGCTCGGTGCGCGGTGACAAGAAAATAGTCGCGAAACTGTGGAAGCTGTCCAAAGACTACGGCTCGCCCTGTGCGGAGGGCATCCGTATCGATTTGGATCTCACCGTCACCCACCTGGCGGAAATACTTGGCGCCCAGCGGGAGACGGTATCCCGCCAAATGAAGATTCTGTTGGATAAAGGGCTGGTCATACGGCAAAAAAATTCCTTCATTATTCCGGACCGGGACCGGTTGATGAAATATTTTAAAGAGGCGTGATAATTGTCACGGCGTTCGCCCCCTCCATCTGTTAGATTTTTTTCAAATCCAACGGATGGAGGGGTTTGGCGTGGAGAATAACGAGGCCGGCGGCGGCGAGTCAGAGGTCGAAGACCGCTGTTGACGGCCGGCTTTGGTTGCTTTTCTCCAATACCCTATCATGAACACGTGAAAGGAAGTGGCCCAGATGGGATACGTTTTCACTCGAAGCGGCCTCGATGGCCTGCTGGCCTCGCTGGCGAAAGAAAATCTCTTGTTCGCGCCCCGCCGTTACGTCGGCCAGGGCGAGTTTTCAGACACGGATTCCATTCGGTACGGACGGGTCTCCTCGGTGGAGGAAATGGAGCTGGAGGCCAAAAGCCAGCACACGTTCAAGGAGGCCCTCCTGCCGATAAGTGAAACGCTCTTTTTCTTCACCGAAGACAGCGTCAAGGAGGCGGACATCCGCCGTGGCCAGGCCATCGTCTTTCTGCGCAGTTGCGACCTGCACGCGGTGAGGCGCTTTGATGAAATTTACCTCGGGAACGGCGGCGAGGATTACTATTACCAGCGCCTGCGGGACCAGGTGAAATTTGTGCTGCTGGGTTGCCCCTCGGCCTATGAGAACTGTTTTTGCGTGGATATGGGCACCAACGTCTCCACCGACTACCACGCCAGCCTCGACGCGCGGGACGGCCGGTATCACCTGGACTTGCGGGAGGAAAGCTGGAAGCCTTTGTTCGACCAGCATGCGGAACGTCAGACGGCGGTCACCCCCGCCCACGTGACCGAGACCGCCACCCGGGTGGCCGTGCCTGAAAAACTGGAGGCCGGGGCCGTGGCGCGAAGCGGCCTTTGGGACGAATATGACACCCGGTGCATAGCCTGCGGCCGGTGTAACTTTTCCTGCCCCACCTGCACCTGTTTCACCATGCAGGACCTTTTTTATTCCGATAACGGCCGGGCCGGCGAACGCCGGCGGGTGTGGGCCGGCTGTATGGTGGACGGCTTTACCGATGTGGCGGGCGGTGGAAGTTATCGGCGGCCATACGGCCAGCGGATGCGCTTCAAAGTGCTGCACAAGGTGCTGGACTACAAGCAGCGCTTCGGTTATCACCTTTGCGTGGTCAGCGGCCGCAGCGATGACGTCTGCCCCTCATACATCAGCTTTTCAACCGCCCTCAACAAGCTGGGTGACGTCCGGGCCGTGGCTGGGGCGAAAGGGTGCTGACCCCAGAAATCCT
>JAVBTP010000309.1:0-5371 GCA_031556115.1 Candidatus Adiutricaceae bacterium | reverse complement strand
GAAAAGAGGAAAGCATGAAATCCAAAACGCCCATAATCGTTGTGGGGGTGATCGTCCTGGCGGCCGCGGCCTTTTTTGCGACCCAGAAATCCAAATCCGAGGAAGCTTATCAGACTTTCGCCCTGGCCCTGGACCACCTGGCCGGCCCGGGCAACTGGTCGGCCCAGAGTCACCAGGCCGGGATGTTTGACGGGCTTTTGACCGTCACCGGGGTCAAGATCAACCTGTCGGCGCCCACTCCGGCCGAGCCCGCCGACCAGGCTGAAAAAAATCCGGCCGAGGCCGCCGACAAGGCCGAGGCCGATAAAAACGAGCCCGCCGACCACGAAGCCGCCGCCGCGCTGCCGAACCCCTTGGCCGGGGCGCTGGAAATAGCCACGGTGGAAATCAAGAACGGGCTGGATAAAAAAAGCCTGGAAGCGCTTTTGGCCGCCGCCGACTGGCGGGACCAGAAGGAACTGAAACTGGCCGACCGCCTGGTCCTCAAAGGCGTCCGCCACACTTTTCTGAACGGCACCCCGGAAGGCGAGATCCTCCGGCCCGATGAAGTTCGCCTGGAAGAGGCGGTTTGGGAATCGGTTTCCCTGGCCGCGTCCGGAGCCGAGGCCCCGGCGGGAAAGGCCGGCTTCATCAAAGCCTTGCGAGTGGGAAACTTTTCCTATAAAAACGTCAAAGCCGTTTTGAAAAACGACACCATGGCCATGGAGTTCGCGGCCGACTTGGCCAAAGTCGAAGGCCTGGATTTCACCGCCGAACCCCTGCCCGGGCTGGAGACCCTGGATCCCAGCGGGCTGGCCAGCGTTCTGAGCGGCCTTACCGTGAAAAAAGCCGTGGTCCAGAATGTGGCCCTCGATTTTGCCGAGACCGAAGGCCAAATGAAGCTGGCCTTCAAGATCGCCGGCGCGGAAAAGAAGGATGTGGCCGGCTTCGGCCGGGTGGGCGAAGTGGATGTGAAAGGGCTCCTCTTGGAAGTCACCGAACCGAAGAGCGACATGGCCATCACCGCCACCCTGGACCATCTCAACTTCACGGGTTTCGACTTCAGCGACTATATGCGCAAAATGATGCCGGCCGTCGCCCTGGCCGCCACTGACCCCGGCCGGGCCGAAGAGGCCATGGGGCGCGCGCAGACCCTGGCGGATTTCTTCGTCATGCCCTTTTCCCTCGACCAGGGGGTCATGAGCGGCCTGGAGATGAAACTGGGCGACTTCATGACCATTCAAATGGCCGAAGCCGCGATCGAAGGGCCGTATAAGGCTGGCGAAATCCCCGCCAAGCAAAAGAGCCAGGCCAAGGGGCTGGTGGTGATTCTGCCTGAAGACCCCCAGGCGGCCGATGGCAGTGAACCGGCCCGGGAGCTCTATACGTTCGGCCGGGATTTCGGCATGACCCGCTTTGAAATCGACGCGACCGGCGAAGGCGACTATGACCCCGAAACCGGCGCTTGGGCCTTCCGCACCAATCAACTGGCCATTAAAGATCTGGCGGATTCCACCTATGCCCTCGAACTGGGCGGGATGACCGCCGAGCGGCTGGATACCCTCAAAGGCATCCCCCTGGCCTCGGCCTTCATGGCCATGTTGGCGCCTGAAGCCGTGCTCGGCGACCTGTCGCTCAACCACCTGAATTTCAAAGTGGTGGACCGGGGGCTGACGGACCGGATCTTCAAATACATCGTGGCCGCCGGGGGCGAGGAAATGAAAGGCGTCTCTCCGGAGGCCTTGCAAACGGCCGCCGCCAGTAACGTGGAAATCCTTATGGATATCCGGGGTCGGGAATTCCTGGCCAACCCCGAGGTCCTGGCCCAAAGCCTGGCCGCCTTCCTCAAAAAACCGGGTGAGCTGGAACTGGATCTGACCGCCGAGCCGCCTTTGAACTTCAAATCGGTCCGGGCCGCGGCCGGTGACGTCAACAAGATCCTCAACTCCTTGAATATTACCGTCAAGGCCAATGGAGATTCCGCCCCGGCCCTGAAATTCAACATCGCCGGCTTCTCCCCGAGCCAGCCTCCGAGCCCGGATATGGAGGACGACGAACGCGATGAAGAGTGATGAGTCAAATCAGTGAACAGGCCGAAGCCCCTTTGATTCTGGAGCAGGGCCGGTTGACGGCCCGGCCGGGGCCGGACCTCTATCTCTATACTTTTGAAACCCCTGGCGGCCCTCGTCCTGAGATCGGCCGCCGGGGGGAATTTATTTTCGGCCCCCATTCCTTCCCGGCCGCTTTGGCGGATTGCCGCGGCCCCGTGGTGGCCATCAGCCTGGCGGCCGACAAACCGTTGGGGCCACGGATCTCCGGAAAATTTCAGCCGGCTCCCGCCTCTCCGCCGCCTGATCCGGCCCAGCCGGCCGGGGCTCAACTCCTTCCCGGCCTCCCGGCTTTTTTTGACCTTTCCGACGGCTGGGTGATGAGCGTGGCCGAGGCGGCCAGCCAGAAAACCCCTCTTTTCGATCCCGCCCACTGGCCCCTGGTGGCCCGGGCCAAGCTGCCTGACCGCCTGTCCACGGTCGGCCCGACCTTTATCTGGCGTCAACGGCCGGATGAGGATTCGGCCACCGCCGTCCTCCTGATCACCCACTTTCAAGGTCAGGGCGGCCGAGTGCTGGCGGCCGGGGAAAGCCCGGCCGAGCTGGAACCCCTGGCCGGGCTCCCGGGCGCGGTTTTCACCGGCCCGGCCCAGCCGGGCACGCCCCTCCACCCCGTCAGCATGTACACCAAGACCGCCGAGGCGCTGGAGGCCAGGGAGTTGGAATTGGGCCGGCTGCGCAACGAGTTCAACGATCTGAAGCGGGAGGAGGCGGCGGTCAAGGCCCGCCTGGCCAACTGGGAGGACTTGGACGAACTGGAACGGCGTTTCCTCGAACTCGGGCGGGAGACCGAACGGCACACTCGGCGTTGGGACGAGGCGCGCCGAACCCTGGCCCAGGCCAGGGAAACCTGGCAAACGGCCTCCGCGGCTTTGGAAAAAACCCGCCGGGGCCTTTTAGGCTGGCACAAAGAGCCGGACGAGAAAAGCCGGCGGCAGGAAGCCCATGACCGTCAGGCCCTGGAGACGGCCGAAACGGCCATGGCCACGGTCCGGCGGGAGGAGGAACAGGTTCTGTCCGAGGCTCGGCACCTGGAGGCCAGACTCCACCAACAGCGCCGGAAGGCCGAAAGCTGGACCGCCCGCGAGGCGCTGGAGGCCGACTTGGCCCGGGTGCGGCAAAACCAGGATCGGCTGGCCGCCCGCCTCGTGGCCGTGGAAGCCCGACCCCGGCCTGTTCCCACGGATTTTCTCTCGTCCTCGCCGCTGGTGCTGACCCTCATCGGCGATTTGGCCGGCCGGATTCCGCCCGGTCCGGCCTTCAGCCAGGCGGTGGCCCTGGTGGGGAGCCCGCCCGATCACGGCGGCCGGCAACGCCTGGCCGCCGTGGCCTCGCTGGCCGAGAAGAACCTGGTGGTTCTGGGCGATTTCACCCTCTGGCCGGTCTGGAGCGGCCGGGCCCCGGTGGTCGCCGGCTCCGATACCCCGGCCTGGCTCAACTTCATCGTGGCCGAGGAGGCCGACGAGTTCCAATCTTTTCTGGCCGGCGGCGGCCTGTTCGATCCCGGCCCTGGCCAGCGGCCGCCCGCCGGCGGGCCGATCTTACGCCGGCTGGAATTGATGCGGGAAGGGGCCGAACCCCGGGCGCGGGCGGGTGCCGCCTATACCGCCCCGCTCCCCGAGCCGGAAGCGGTTTTGGATTTTCTCCAGACGGAGCGGCCGGAGCGGCGGGGAGAACTCCCCGACCGGCCGGGTTGCGGCCTGGGGCTCAGGGCCTTGGGTGATCTGGGCCCGGCCAATCCGGTCAGCGCCCTGTTCATCGCCCGGGCGGCCCTGAATTTCGCCCTCCAATGGGAAGAGCCGGAACCGGCGGTGATCGTCCTCACCGCCTCCGCGGCCCAGAGCCGGCTGGTGAGCCTGATGGCGGACGACCTGGGCGCCCCCCCCGGCCGCATCTTCTGCGGCGAGCCCCAGGATTTCAACCATTGGGCTCCGGTGCCCCTGGTCATGGTGGAACCGGCCTTCGAAGCCCCCCACCTGGGTCACCCCTGGGCCTGGCCTTCTTTCGGCCGGCAAAAGCTGACCTGGGCCTGGAAGCTGGCCCGGGAGCGGATCTGGCTCTGCGGCCGGGACGGCTGGATGCGGCAACTGCCCGAGGCTTCCCCGCTGGCCGCCCTCTGGCGTCTGGCCGGCGCCCCGGACCCGACGGCTGATATGTCCGCCGCCGCCCGGGAGGGCTCGCCTCCCACTTTTTGGGAAGCCCTGGACAAGGCCCAGCAAGAGGTCTGGGCCGTGGTCCCCGCCTTTGAATCTTTTTGGTGGCGCCCCCTGGAGGAACATTTTCTGTCCGCGGCCCGGCGCCGGGTCCAGGTGACGCTCCTCAGCGCCCCCCCCACCAGAGAGGCTGACCGGGAATACGCCGGCTCGGTCATCAAGACTTTGTCCGCCTACGGCTGCTCGGTCCAGTTGGCCGCCGGCTTCCCTGGCTTTCTGGCGGTGGTGGACGGCAAACACCTCAGTTGGGGGCATTTTTTAGAGGGCGCCCGCGGGATCCACATCTGGGGAGGGCTGAAATCGGCGGTTCTGCCCCAGGCCGCTCCGGAAATCGGCCGCGTTCTGCAAATTGATCTGATCAATGAAAAATTGGGGCGGCGGGGCGGCGGCCTGAAGACCTGCCGCTCTTGCGGGTGGCCGCTGGTCCTGATCAATCAGGAACATTCCCGGGGTTTCGGCGATGAACAGCCCCTGAAAGTGGGGTGCCTGGGCGACTGCCAGGGCCGCAAGGCGCCTCGCCGCCTGGACGAACGGGAACCCTTCCTCTCCCCGCCCCGTTGCGGGGCGGACCGGTCCGTCCTCTACCAGCGCCTCTGGCGGGGCCGCCAGGAAACCTGGGTCTGCCCCAAACACCCTGACGGGCCGCAATGCCCCAGTTTTCGGGTCATACCGGGCGACGCCGGCGGAGACCGGCGATGAGCGGCCGGATCTGGTCCAAAATTCTCGACCTCATCAAGCCCGACGAGGAGCCTTGGGATGAGGAAGTTGTTTTTGAAGGGGATTCGCCCCATCACCACATCACCATCCGGGACGTGGGGGATCTGCGCACCATGTATTTCGGCCCGGGCGGCGAGGAGGCGGAAACCTCCATCAACCTGGCCCACCCCCAGGAGGCGGTTTTTGAATACCCGGGCATGATGCTGGCCGCTCTGCCCCTCCACCCCGAAGGCCGGCGGGTGGCCATGATCGGCCTGGGCGGGGGGTTTCTGGCCGGCCTCTTTCAAGATCATTTACCCCAATACCGGCTGACCGTGGTGGAAGTGGATCTTCTGGTGGCCGAACTGGCCCAAA
>JAVBTP010000218.1:0-16006 GCA_031556115.1 Candidatus Adiutricaceae bacterium | reverse complement strand
GGTCCGGGGTGACCGGTTCGACATTCCGGCTGCGGCCCCGGCTCCCGGCCCAGGCCCGGGACGGGGGGGAGAGGGGGGCGCCCCAAAAAGCCACGGCGCCCGGAAAGGCTCCGGCGGCCACTCCCCGCCGCAACAGCGTTTCCACGTCATGCCGTTTGAAATTCATGCCCGCGCCCGGTCAACTGTGGTCGTTGGCCAATTGGTAGGTCATGCGGTTGCGGTAACGGGTGACCACCTGGGTAAAGGCCTGGGCCTCGGCGGCTTCCAGAAGTTTGCCCTGCTGCTTGGCCAGCTCCGGCAGAGGGTCGATAAACACCCCGTTCTTCTTGAGGCGAAAATCCAAGTGCGGGCCGGTGGCCGTGCCCGTGGCCCCCACATGGCCGATGAGGTCGCCCTGTTTCACCACCGTGCCTTTTTTGATGCCCGGCGCGAACCGCGAGAGGTGGGCGTACATGGTGGTGTAGGTGTCGTCGTGCTTGATGGTGATCAGCCGGCCGTACCCGCCGTTCCAGTCGGCGAAGATCACGGTGCCGCTGGCTACGGCGGAAACCGGGGTGCCTGAGGGCGCGGCGTAATCCACGCCCTGGTGGGGGCGTACTTTTTTGAAGATGGGGTGGAGGCGGGTCATGGTGAAGCCTGAGGAAATACGCTTGTATTGCAGGGGGGACATGAAAAAAGTCTTAAGATTGGACCGCCCTTTGGGGTCGAAATAACCCGATTCCCCCTTGGAGTTGACATAGCGATAGAACTCGTAGTCCGTCCCTCGATTGGTCATCTTGACCATGTCGATGACCGGGGAGCCCACCGGCCGGCCGTCGCGGTAGTCGCGGTTGTAGAGCACCTGGAACGTGTCCCCGGCTTTGATGTCGGACATGAAGTCGATATCCGAGGCCAGGATGTCGGCCAGGCTCATGATGATGTTGGCGTCCAGCCCGGCTTTGCTGCCGGCCTCCCACAGGGAGGTGGTCACCGTGCCCTCCCGGGCCGCGTTGACCGTCAGGGGTTGGGACGCCAGGTCATAGAGCCAGAACCCGCCGCCGGCCTTGGGCATGGCCACCAGGGGCGCGCCGCCGGCGGCCGGCTGGTATTCCAGCCGCTTGAGTTCGTTTTTGCCCCGGTCGGCCCAAAAAGCCCGAACCACCGCTCCGGGCCGGACCACGCCGCCGAGGCCGTCCTCGGCGCTCAAACGGTCGATGAGGGCCTGGCTGTTGTTTTTAGCGCCGATGCCCAGGGACTCCAGGGCCTTGCCCAGGTTTGACCCCTGGGCGATGGTCACTTCGGTCTTGACCGCCGCTTCGTGTTCCCGCGCCAGAAGTTCATACAGACCCGGAGCCAAAGGAGCCACCTTCGGCAGACTGGCCGTCGGGATGCGGGCCACCTTGGCCGTCGGGGTCGAGCGGCTGTTGAAATAATACACCGCGCCGGCCACGCCGACGGTGATGAGGAGGCCCGCCGCGATTATGAGGGGTAAAGAACGGCGAGGCCTGGGCCGGGCATTCCCCGGCAGGGCCAGCGTGGGGATGGCCGTCGGCTTTTCGGTTTTTCGTTCCAGGGGCTCGAGAGGCTTTTCCCGATGACCGAACATTTCCGCCGCTTCCCGAGGCCCCAGAGGAGCCGGGGTCAGCGATCGGGGTTTTTTCTTTTTTTTGAGGGGGCGCGGGCATGGCGGACTCGGCGGCTGAGGCGAGCCTGAGGCCGCGGCCTGGCCGTCGGTGGCCGGGACGGTTTCGTCCGGGACGGAATTGCCGGCCGCCACAGTCGGGGCCGCTTCGCTCGCGACCCGGCTGGCGGCGGCCGGGGCGGTTTCGTCAATGGGGGCGTTTTCGGCCGCCACAGCCGGGGCGGCTTCGCTCACGGCCTGGTTATCGATGGCCCCGGCCGGGGCGGCCGGTGTTTCGTCGGGCGCCGCTTTGGCCGCGGCCGGCTTTTTCAGGGGCGCGGCCTGGCGGAGGCGTTGACCGGCCCCCGGCTTTCCCGCCGCTCCGGACGGATCGGGCGGGGGGCCGGTCCGGCGGGCCTTGGGCACGGCGATCTTGAGATCGTCAAAAATTTCCACCGGGGCCGGGGGATGGGGACGGTGCGTCTTGGGACGGGCCGCCGAAGACTCGGGCCGGCCGCGAAGCTTTCGCCACCAGCCATCGAGCCGGGCGCCCAGCTTGATGAAGAAACTTTTACGTTTTCGGCCGCTCCTGAAAGGACGCCGCAACTTGAGGCTATTTTTATTCCATTGCATATTATAGGGAGCCTGGCGGCTGGGGAGCCCGCCTGAACTCTAAAGCGTTTTGCCTGGATCAGGAACTGCGCTCGCGGCGACGCCGAATCTGCTCGCGCTGATGGGAAAAAATCCATTGGACAATGTCGTTTTGGTCTTTGCCCTGAATGTCGGTGAACTCCACGCCATAGATATGGGAAAAGGGGGACTCGGGCTCGGTGGGAGCTTTGACATGGATGATGCGTCCGGCGATATCGATCAGGCGGCCCTCGTTTTCCGGCAGTTGGAGGCCGATTTCGATGATCGAATCCTGTTCGAACGTCAGCACGTGGCCGAAGGCCAGGCCGAATTCGGAAATATCCACCACCACACCGTGATTGGTATAGCTTTTACGGCTGGAGCGCTCGGCGAGGAGGCCGATCAGAAGCGATAATTTTTGGTCGATCCGCGACAGCAGGATTTGGGCTTCGGTCCGGGTGGGGGGAACTTTGGCGGCGTCGATGGCGCCCAGGCGCCGCAGCACCGAAGCCTGACCACGGGTATATTCGTCGGGGGAACTTAAAATATTGAAAAAAAACTCAGCCGGCAAGGAAGCTCGAAGGCCTTTGCGGCGATCGTCACTGGAAGGCATATGGTCCGTCCTTCTTCAGAACTGGGGTCATGGGCAGGTCGGTGGCCAGACGGATGGTGTCACGCCCTTCGCGCTTAGCCAGATAGAGAGCCTGATCTGCCCAGTATATCATATCTTCGGGCGTTTTGACCAAAAAATGTTCCAGCCCGGCCACTCCCTGGCTGACGGTTTGGCGAAAGACGGTGCCGGAGAGGTTGAAATCACTTTCGGCCAGTATGTGGCGCAGCCGGTCGGCCAGGTAGCCGGCCTGGATTTGGCTGGTGTGGGGCAGGATGATGGCGAACTCCTCTCCGCCGACGCGGGCCGGCAAATCCGTGCTCCGGGCCACCTTGGCGATGACTTCGGCCACGGCCCGCAAAACCAGGTCCCCGGTCTGATGCCCGAAGTTGTCGTTGACGCTTTTAAAATGATCCAGATCCAGGCTCAGCAGGCTCAAGGGATATTTGTGGCGCTGGGCCTGCTGAAACTCGCGCTGCAGAACCTCGTTGAAAATACGGCGGTTATACAGGCCGGTCAGGCTGTCGCGCGAGGCCAGGTCCATCGCCTTTTTATAGCGGGCCACGGAACCCAAGGCGGCCGAAACGGTGGAGACCACTTCCATCATGGTTTCCCGGTCGCGGACTTTGAGGTCGTTCCGGTTCTCAAAATAGAGATACATTTCCCCGAGGGGCTTGCCGTGGGCGGAAAGCTCGAAGCCGAGCCGGCATTTGCCCGTGGACTGTCCGGAGACCGGAGCCGGCGGCAGATCCCGGCCGGGATCCGACCGGGAAGGGTGGCCGATGAAGGTATGGGTTTCCAGGCAGTAACTGGCGTCGGTGAGGCCGTCCACCAGGCACAACTCCACCCGCCGGGCGCCCGTCAGATTTTTGACCCCCGTCATCAAGTAATTCTTCAGGTCCAGAAGGTCCAGGCGGCCGGCCAGACCTTGATAAAATTCGGCAAATTCCGATGAGGCCTCATCCAGCGGCTGATCCAGGACGATTTCCTCCGGGCCGACGATCATTTTGAAGGTTTCGCGGTTTTCCAGGGCGGCCAGGGCCAGACGCTGGAGCCGGATTGGATCCAAAGGCCTGGTCAAAACATTGAAGACGCCGCCCGCCACCCAGTCCATGGACCGGTCAAAGTCCGGTTCGTCAGCCACGGCGATGACCTGGGCGGGCAGGTTCAGGCGGTGCGCCTCTTCCACCCAGACCAGGGGGTCGGCGGTCACCCGGCAGTCGGCCACCACCAGATCGGGGCGGTTCTGGGCCAGCAGCTGGCGGCCCTTTTCCCAAGTGCCGGCGGCCAGTATGCCCAGACCTTCAGGCATCAGGACTTTGGCCGCGCAGAGGGAACAATCCCCGAAATCATCGATGATTAATACGGTTGTGGTGGACATGCCAGACCTCGCTTCAGGGCGTTGGGGTGATCCGGCTCATTTGGCCGGCCTATCGCGTTATCCATTTGACAAGCATATTTAGTGCCAAAAAATATTGCTTCCGCCAAGGCTGGCCGGGCACCCGAAAGGGGCGCGGGGGCGCAATTTTATAACTATTTATCTGGACATATAAATAAGGAAAAAAGGTTCGGCCGAAGCTATGATAGCAAATAAATATGAGGCTATCAATCAGGTAAAATTTATTTTAATACAATATATTTTCACTATGTACATTGATAACTTTGAATTTATATTCTTTTATCAGAAAAATCAGGAATATAGCCGAGAGTCAAGCCGCGGTCATATTTTTTTGATAAAAGCCTGGTTTTGTGTTTGGATATGAAAGTATAAAAGAATAATAAAAAAGTTTAATAAAAATAAAAGTGACTTTATGTTAAGTTTACAGTGTGATATGCCGATATATCATGTAGCCAACTGTTGCTTAGGTTGGCGAGCCGGGACAATTTACCGAAACTTTGGCATGACCTGATCCGACGCCTTCCCTTATGCGTGCGATGGCACGCCGTTCATAACCATCTTTTCCGCCCGACATTCGCCGTTTAATCGCCCGATCAGCGATTAGCGGCGGACCCGTTTTCGCGTTCACGCGATACATCCGTGATGGCCCGTGACTCGCTTGGCACGCGATACCGCCCGTAGGGCGACGATGACCGCGGATTGGCGAATTTTTAAAGATTCCCTTTATCTTAACCATTTTGGTGAACAACTATGACTCAGCATCCAAGCCCGCCGCGAACCGCCGAAGAAGCCCTGGATGGTTATCTCAATGGCTGCCTGGCGGCCATTGAGCTCACGGTGGATGGGACTATTTTAAAGGCCAACGCCACCTACCTGCGGCTTTCGGGTTATTCGGCCCCCGAACTGCGGGGGCGAAGTTATGAAACACTTTGTCCGGATGGCAGCCAGGACGGCGTCCTAAACGCCCATGTTTCCCGGGCCGTCCGCCAGGCCTGGCGGCGCGGGCAACGCATCGGCGGCTGGTAGGGCCGCCGGCGCCGGGATGGAGGGCTCCTGTGGTTGGAGTTCACCTACAATCCGGTTTTTTCCGATGACGGCCGCCCGGCGGGGATCGTGGGCATCGGCGTGGAGGTGACCGCCCCAATCGAGGCCGCCAATAGGGAAAATGATCTGTACCTGGCCATTTACGGGGCCATGATGATGGCCGAATACGCGCCCGACGGCCAGATCCGGGCGGCCAACGATCTTTTTTTAGAGGCGTTTCAATATCGGCGCGAGGACCTGGTGGGCCGCGACCGGAGCCTGCTGCACGCGCCGGACCAGGTGCGAAGGCCCGGCTACAAGCAACAGTGGGATTACATCTGCGCGGGAAACATCTACAGCGCGCAGTTGGAATGTCAGGCCGCCGACGGGCAGCCGGTCTGGGTCGAGGGGGTTTTCGCCCCCATTTTCGACGACGGGGGGACCTTGGCCAAAATCGCCTTCTTCGCCCTGAACGTCACCTGGCGGGTCTCCGAGGAACGGCGGGATCAGGAGAACATCCAGCGGCTGGCCGCGGTCTGCGAGCGGAGCATGACGGCCATCGTCATTTTGGATAAAGACAACCGGACGCTGTATATCAACAACAGTTTCACCCGGATGTTCGGCTATACCCGCGACGAGATGCTGGGCGGCAACGCCGGACGCATCTTCGGGCCGGGAGAGAGGGAAGTGGCGGCCCGGCTGCGGGACACTTTGAAGACCGACCGGGCCCTGCATCTTGAGGAGGTGGCCTACGGCAAAGACGGCCAGCGTTTCTGGGTGGCCTGCTCCGTAAGCCGGATTGCCGACGACGAGGGCCGCCCTCTCTTTCTGGAAGTCGTCATCACCGACATCACCGACGTCAAAATGAACGAGCGGTTGCAGCACAAGGCCCTGGAGGCCATGGCCCGTGATCTGCCGCTTACGGAAATTTCGTCCATCATCTGCCGGGAGGTGGAGCGGATCATGCCGGATACGCATCTGGCCGTCATCGGCCTGGACGGCCAAAACCGTCTGGCCGTTTTAGGCCGGGCCGGCTTGCCGCCGGAGTGCGTCCGGGCGATCACCGGTCGCCCGGTCGGCCCCGAGGCGGCCCCTTCGGGACGGGCGGTCGCTTTGGGGCACCCTGTGGCCATGGATGAGGCCGAACTGGCCGGGTACGCGGACCCGGCGGTCAGACAGATTTTCAGCCGGGCCGGGATCACCGGCTGCTGGTCGGTGCCGATCAGGTCCGGCGATGGCGACACGTATGGCGCGGTCACTTTTTACAAACGGGACGGGGCCGGGAACGACCACTTTCAGGAACGGTTGGCCCAGGTGGTGGCCAGGTTGTGCGCGGTGGCCATCGAGCGGGAAAAGATACGGGAATCCATGCGCCGGCTGACTTTTTTCGATGACCTGACCGGTTTGCCGAACCGGGCTTTTCTGATCACCACCGCCGAGCGGATGCTCAAGAGCGCGCGGCGGGCCGGCCAATACCTGGCGGTCATCGTCATCAGCCTCGACCGCGCCAACTTTCTTCACGAATCGTTGGGGCACCGCAAAAGCGACCTGGTGCTGCGGCGGGTCGCCGACAGCCTCTGCGAGCATTGGCCCAACTCCTCCGAGGTGCTGGGGCGGCTGTCCGGCCATGACCTGGCCGTGATCCTGGCCGACCGGGGCCCCGGCCAGGTGGTGGAGGCGGTGGCCGAGATTCAGGCCCTGGTGGCCCGGCCCATCGAGATCGATGAGGTGACCATCTGCCCCACCGCCAGTCTGGGCATCAGCGTTTTTCCCACCGACGGGGCGGAAGTGGAGGTGCTTCTGCATCAGGCCACTTTGGCCATGGGTCAGGCCCGGTCCGCGGGTTTCGGCCGTTTCCGCTTCTTCGTCCCCGAGCAGGACGAGCGGGCCCGGGAGGCTTTGGCCATGGAGTCGGCGTTGCGCCGGGCTCTGGGAGGACCGGAGATCAAACTCCATTTCCAGCCTCAGATCAATCTGGAGACCGGGAAACTGGCCGGCGCGGAAGCCTTGATCCGCTGGACCAACCCGATTTTCGGCTATGTGCCCCCGGACCGTTTTATCGCCTTGACCGAGGCTTCGGGCCTGATTCGGGAAATAAGCGCCTGGGTATTGGACGAGGCCTGCCGGCAATTGGGGCGGTGGCGGCGCCAGGGACTTCCCGTGCCGTCGGTTTCAGTGAACCTGTCGGCCATTAATTTTGGCGACCCCGATTTTCTGGAGTATCTTATGGCCGCCCTCCAGACCAGCGGGCTGACCCCGCGGGATTTGGTCCTGGAACTCACCGAAGGGGTTTTTATGAACCCCGATTCCACCGTCCTGGCCGTCATCGATCAGGCCTGCCAGGCCGGCTTCCGCTTTTCGGTCGATGACTTCGGCACCGGCTATTCCTGCCTCAGTTATCTCCACCGGCTGCCCATCAGCGAATTGAAGCTGGACCGCAGCTTTGTCCTCGATTTTCACGAAAAGGACATCAGCCGCCGCATCAGCCAGGCCATCATGGGCATCGGCCAGAGTCTGGGGCTGACTTTGGTGGCCGAGGGCGTGGAGACCGAAGAGCAACTGCGGCTCCTCAAGCTTCAGGGGTGGCACGCGGCCCAGGGTTTTTATTTTTCCCCGCCCCTGGCCGGGCCGGATTTTGCCAAATGGCTGGCCGGGGCCGCGGACGAGCTGGCCATGAAGACGTTTCCGTCGGCCGGCGGCCGGGACTTGGTGGCGGCGTGGCCGGAGGAGGGTGAAGGCCGGGCGTTGGTCGTCCGTTGAGCATCGGCGCGCGGCGCAACGCGTTCGGAGGGGCATCTTCGTTTTCGGCGATCCGGCGGCTGAACCCGTTCAGCCGCCGGATTACTCTTTGGTGAAATAGGCGTCCCGGAATCTGGTGGTGGTCCAGGCATAGCCCGGGGGTCAGATTTTCCGCCCCGGCGTACCGGTGCTTTTTTTTAACGGGACGCCAGGCGGGCGCCCCAGTCGAAGGCCCGTTTAAGGTCTTCAGGGAAGACTTCTTGGTGCCGGCGGTCTTTGGCCTCCACGTCCCACACGTCCATTTCGTATTTGGCATACTCCTTGACCTGCTTGGTGTCGGTACAGAGGAAAACCTGGCAGGGTCCGAAGAGGGTTTCCATGACGCCCTTGGCCCGGTTGATGGTCGCATCCTGGCCGTAGCGGGGGATGTCCTCCTCTCTGACGTTCATGGTATACAAAAGGCCCACGGCCTTTTTCCGGGGGGAGAGGGGCGGTTTTTGCCGGGTGTAGAGATAGTACTGAAACCACAGCCGCTCGAGGAAGGCCCGCATGAGGGCGGTTTCCACGCTGAAATAGAAGGGGGTGCCGAGGACCAGGAGGTCGGCCTGGTGGGCCCGGTCCAAAACTTCACGCAGGTCATCCTTGAGAACGCAGCGGCCATAGGACTTGCCTTTCGGATCTTTGCAGTGAAAGCAACTGAGGCAGCCGCCGTATTTAAGGTCGCGCAGGTGGATCAACCCGGCCTTGGCCCCTTGCGAGGCCGCGCCTTCCACCACCCGCTCCAGAAGCCGGGCGGTGTTCCATTTCTTACGGGGGCTGCCGTTGACGGCCAGAAGCTTCATGATCTCCTCCTTGGATTATTATTACTCCGGCAACCAAATACGTCGTACCCGTGATTTCGCCAAAGCCCGAAATCACTGGACTTCAGTGGCCGAGAAGCAACTTCTAAAGTTGCCGGGTTAATATTATAAGGCAAACTCGTTCTTTCGGCCACCCGCCCCGTCAGGGTGGTCACCGCTCCAAGGCGCGGGCGGTGTGGTCCGGTGGCCGAGGGACGGGAAACGCCTCGAGAGCGGCAAAAAAAAGACCGGCCGGCGTTGGCGGCCGGCCCGGTCTTTTAGAGCGCTTTTCCATTTTACTGAAAGACGGATAAATTGTCGAACGCCCTGGTCGTCGATGATCAGGCTGGAATAATCAGGCCTATTCGGGCTTGCTGTTGGTGGCGCGGTAATAGAGCATGCCGACGAAGACCATGCCGCCGACGATATTCCCCAGGGTCACCGGGATGAGGTTGGTGACGAAGAAGTCATACCAGGTGGCGGTCAGGGGCACCAGGGCGGCGGAGGCGCTGTTCAGATACGCTTCGCTGCCGCCAAGGAAGATGCCCAGGGGGATGAAGGTCATGTTGGCCACGCTGTGCTCGAAGCCCAGGGCCACGAAGGCGGTGATGGGGGGCCAGATCAAAACGGCCTTGGAAACGCCGTCACCGGCGGTGAGGCTGATGTAAATGGCCAGACACACCAGCCAGTTACAGCCGATGCCCCTGAGGAAGGCCACGTCAAAGGCCAGCTTGCATTTGCCGTTAGCCAGGTTCACGGCGTATTGGGCCAGCGGCAGGGTGCCGTTGACCCCGTCGGTGAACAAAACGCCCGCCAGAAGGCCGAGGAAATAGGCGATGCAGATGGAGCCGAAGAGGTTGCCGCCATAGGAGATCACCCAGGACCTCAGCAGTCCGCCCCAACTGGCCTTCCTGTGGATAAGGGCCGAAGGCAGATACATGCAGTTGCCGGTGAAGAGGTCGGCCCCGGCCACCAGAACCAGTAACAGGCCCACGGGGAAGACGCCGGCGAAGATCAGGCGGACCAGGTTGCCCCAGATGTCCACCGGGAGATTCCCGGCCACCTTGATGGCCAAAAGGCTGCCGAAGCCGATGTAGCAGCCGGCGAAAAAAGCCAGGATCAGGTTGCTGACCAAATTCTGCTTGGGTTTGCCCGAACCGATGGTACAGACGGACATCATGCATTCCGCTGGTGTTTTGATCGCGCTCATGGTACTCACTTCTCCTTAGCGGTATGTTCTCAAAACGAGAGAGGATTTCGGCCGCATTTCCATGGGTTCGGTTTTTGGAAAACATCACCCTTGTCCGTTCCAACCAGGGTTGACCCGGATCAGTGGCCACAAAACCTTATACGTACTTTTCGAGGAAATATATCATCATCCGGGCGAAAAGGCAAGAGTCCGCACGCACCCGATTCCACCCGCGCCGGCCGGCTTTCCGCCGCGCCGGCGCAATTTCGGCCATAATTCCGGGCCGTGGCGCCCGGCCGCGGAGGGGAGCAGCCGCGGAGCGGCCCTTTCTCCGGCCTCAGACGAAGCGGACGATTTCCCCCAAGGGTTTGCGGGCTTTGTTCCGCACTGTGCCGCTGGCCGGGTGGCCGACGGCGATGAGACCGGCAAATCGTTTTTCCAACGGAATGTCAAGCAGCCCGCACAACCGTTGCCGGTCATAGATGCCCAGGATGCAGAGGTGCCCAGGGCCTGGTCCTCGGCGGCCAGGCGGAGGGTCATGACGGCCGCGCCCAGGTCGCCCTTGGCGAATACTGGCTGTCCAGCATTTTGCGAATAGTCGGCATGAGCACGGCGTGCTCCTCCAGCACGACGAAAAAGGCTTTGGCTCCGGAGACGAATTCATTCATGCCCATTTGCTGGGCGCACTTGGCCGCTTCCGGCACTGTTTGGGAATTTTCCACCACCACGAAGCTCCACAAGCGTCACGAAGCGTTTTGGCTTTTTCTCCACCCGCGTGGATGGTGCTGTCGGCCGGCGGGCCGGCGACGCTCATTTCCCGGCCCGTTTCGGTTGCGGCGGTATGCCTTTCTCGCAGGGGACGTTGGCCTGGCAGAGCCCGCAGGCATACGCCCCCGACAGTTCGGGCCAGGTGGCTTTGATATGGGCCATATTGACATCAAAGGCATAGGGGCGGCAGAGGTTCTTGTCGTGCCCGGCCCGGCTGACGGCCCCGGCCGGGCAGCGTTTGATGCACTGGCCGCAGGTCCCGGAATTGAAGAAGAGGCAGTATTGACGTTGGTCGGTGTAGGGCCGGGTGGTGACGGGCAGTTTCATCTTGACCACCAGCGAGCCGAACCGCACGGCCTTGCCCACGGTTGTGATGAGCCAGTCTCAAAGGCCAAAGGTGCCTAAACCCGCGGCGAAGGCCGCGTGCCGTTGCGACCAGGGCGAGGTGATGGTGAAACGGTCGCTGGGCCAGTGGGTAAAGTCCGGCAGGTGGTCGGGAGAGACCGCCGCCACCCCCTCCCGGCCCAGATGATCGAGAAGAAACCGGGCCAGGCCGTCCACCACCCGGGGCTGGCTTAAATAGCGGCTGTGGACCCAGCGCTCGCAGGCGAATTCTTTGGCCGCGCGTTGATCGCGCAGGGTGGCCTCGGTCTGGGGCAGCGCCCAGGCCACCACCGACAGGTCGCCCGCCACCGCCGCCTGGCCTGGAAACGTTTTTTCAAACGCCTCCTTCGGGCTCCAGTATCGGGGGGCCACCGCTTCCTTGAAGTCCAGCCAGACGGGGTCGTCGCCGGCGGCATAGCCGAAAAGAGCCGGACCGAAAGCCGGCTCCCGGCCGCCGGCCATTTCCAGATCGTTGGCCGGGCCGGCCAGAAATTCGGCGGCCAGTTGCTCGAGCCGCGCGGCGGCGGCCTGGGGGGATTGGCGGAACACAGGGCCTCCTCTTCGGTAAGGAAATGGGCTGAAGGGGCTTTGGTGTCGGCTAGCACCCGGTGACTCTTAAAGGCGCGGGGTGCTAACGGCCCGCGCCCCAGCGGGTCGCCGCCGCCGGCGTCGAGGGAAAAGCTATTAACCCGGCAGTTGGCGAAGTCGGTTCTCGGCGGCGGAAGTCCAGTGATTTCGGGCTTTGGCGAAATCACGGGTATGACTTATTTTGTGGCCGGAGTAATAAAATCGCATTTTCGCGTATAGAAAAGCTCTCCGGCCGTCAGTATACCATATTTGGGGCGGGAAGGTGGCCGAAGGAACCGAGGCGGTTGGGAAATGGGCGGATCCCGTCCCTGAGAACGGCGAGACGCTTTGATTGGCCCCGCGGGCGATTTTGATCCGTAGTTCCTTACCTTTACTTCCTGTGCTATAATACCCTCCAATTCGCCGCTTCGGGGCTGGCGCCTGAGGCGGCGCGGGCTGGCGCCGAATTCATGCGCCGCGTCTGCGACGGGTGGGGCGGAACCGAGGCCGACCGCGTGGCCGGGGCCGGCCCGCATTTCCGCAAAACGGTCGGAAGCTATTGGGAGGAAACAATATGCGCGTGGTCAGTGCGCCCGATTCTTTTAAAGGCAGCCTCAGCGCCAAGGAAGCGGCTGAAGCGGTCATGAGGGGTTTACACCGGGTTTGGCCCCAGGCCGAATACGTCCTGTTCCCCATTGCCGACGGCGGCGAAGGCACGGTGGCCACTTTGGTGGATCTGACCGGCGGCGTTCTCTGTGAGGAGGACGTGGTCGATTCCTTCCTGCGCCCGATTCGGGCCGCGTGGGGCCTTTTAGGCGATGGCCGCGTGGCGGTGGTGGAGACGGCCGCCGCGGCCGGCCTGGCCGCCTTGGCGCCCCACGAGCGGGATCCCCTCAAGGCGTCCAGCTTCGGCACCGGCCAGTTGATCATCAAGGCCCTGGCCCGCCCCGGGGTGGAAAAACTGATCGTCGGCCTGGGGGGCAGTTCCACCAACGACGCGGGCGCGGGGCTCCTGTCCGCCCTGGGGGCCCGGTTTCTGGACCGGGCCGGCCGCGAACTGCCCCCTGGCGGGGCGGCCCTGGCCGAACTGGCCGGCATCGACCTGTCGGGGCTCCATCCCGGTCTGGGCCGGGTGGAGATCGTCGTGGCCTCGGACGTGACCAATCCCCTCACCGGGCCGGACGGGGCCAGCCACACCTTCGGCCCGCAAAAGGGCGCGGATGACAAAATGGTCGCCCTTCTGGACGGCGCCCTGGCCAACTTCGCCCGGGTGGCCCGGGCCCAGACCGGCCGGGAGGCCGACACCCGGCCCGGCGCCGGCGCGGCCGGGGGGCTTGGCGCGGCCTTTCTTTTTTTCACCGACGCCGTCTTTAAATCCGGGGTGCGGGTGGTGCTGGAAGAGGGCGGGTTTCGAAAAAAAGCGGCCGGCGCGGCCCTGATCGTCACCGGGGAAGGGCAGAGCGACTGGCAGACCGCCTGGGGCAAGGCCCCCGTGGGAGTGGCCGAGGCGGGCCGGGAACTGGGGGCTCCGGTCGTCCTGTTGTCCGGTTCATTGGGGCGGGGTTATGAGGAACTGTACAGCCACGGGATCGGCGGCCTGGCCAGTCTGGCCCCCGGGCCCCTTTCGCTGGAAAAAGCCATGGCCGAGGCCGGGCCGCTGTTGACCGCCGCGGCCGAACGGCTGGGCCGCCTCCTGAACCTGAACATCGACTGCCGGTGATCCGTCTTCGATGTCGAAATCGGCTGACCGCCAGGGGATTCCGGCTGACGATCCGTTTCACCAAACATACCGGGTTGCGCCCGGAAGGAGGTTGTCATGAAAGTGCTATTGATCAACGGCAGCGCCAGGGTCAAGGGAAACACCGCCCTGGCCCTGGACGCGGCCGCGGAGGTCTTTCAGGCCCAGGGCCTGGCCACGGAAAAAATCGAAGTGGGGGGCGAACTGGTCCACGGTTGCGTGGGCTGCTTCGGCTGCGTCAAGAAACGGAACCGCCAGTGCGTCCGGTTCCCCGATGACCCGGTCAACGGCTGGATAGAGAAGATGGTCGGGGCCGACGGTTTTTTCATCGGCACCCCCGTGTATTACGCCGGCCTCAACGGCACTCTGAAGGCGTTTCTGGACCGGGCCTTCTTCGCCGCCACCGCCGGCGGATTCCCCTTCCGCCATAAGGTCGGGGCGGCGATGGCCGCCGTGCGCCGGGCCGGCTCGCTCCCCGCCGTGGAGCAGATCAATAAATACTTCACCATTTCGGAGATGTTCGTCTCCTCCAGCAATTATTGGAACATGGTCTACGGCATGGAACCGGGCGAGGCCGCCCGGGACGAGGAAGGCCTCCAGTGTGTGCGGGTGTTGGCCGCCAACATGGCCTGGCTCCTCAAGCTCATGGAGCACGGCCGGGCGGCGGTGCCGCCTCCGCCCCTGGACAAGAAGGTGTTTACCAATTTCATCCGCTGATTGCGTTTGGCTCAGACACTGTTTCGGGAAACCAAAACCCCGGCGGGCTGTTCAACGGTCCGCCGGGGTTTTGGTTGCGTGATGCAGGTTAGCTGTGGCCGGGGCTATCTTCCACCGGTGTCGACGGAGGCGCCCCCTTGGGTTCGTAGAGGCCGACGCCGCGCAGGCGGTGGAACCTCTCCCGCATCTTTTGGAACATGGCGTACACCAGGGGGATGACCACGATGCCCAGGACGGAGGCGCTGAGCATGCCGCCGAAAACGCAGACCGAGACGTTTTGCCGGCTCATGGCGCCCGGCCCGGTGGCCACCACCAGCGGGAGGAGGCCCGCCAAAAAGGCGATGGAGGTCATCATCACCGCCCGGAACCTGAGGTGGGCGCCCTTGGCCGCGGCCTCCTTGATGGTCAGCCCGGCCTCCCTGGCGTCCTTGGCGAATTCGACGATGAGGATGGCGTTTTTCGAGGCCAGGGCGATGAGGGTGACCAGGCCGATCTGCACATAGATGCCGATGGCCTGGCCTGAAATTTTGACCGCCAGCATGGCGCCGTAGAGCGCGGCCGAAATGGAGAGGATAACCCCGATGGGGATGGTCCAGCTCTCATAGAGGGCCACGAGGAAAAGATAGGCGAAGAGGATCGAGAGGGCGAAAAGATAGACGGTCTGGCCCGAGGATTCCTTTTCCTGCAATGTGCCGCCGGTCCATTCAAAGCCGTAGCCGCCGGGGAGGCCGGCCGAGGCCGCCTCCATCACCGCGATGGCTTCCCCCGTGCCCAGGCCGGGGTAGGTGCTGCCCTGGATCTTGATGGTCCGGTTGTTGTTGTAACGGGTGATGTTGTGGGGCCCGGTGGTGGTGTGGGCCGAAATCAGCGATGACAGCGGCACCATGGCCCCGCTGTCGGAACGGACGTGGATGTTGTAGACGTCGTCGAGGTTGCGGCGCATGTTGGCGTCGGCCATGATGTTGACCTGCCAGGTGCGGCCCTGGAGGTTGAAGTCGTTGACGTAATAGCCGCCCAGAAAGGACTGCATGGCGGAGAAGACCTGGGAGACGTTGACCCCCAGGGTCTGGATCTTGTCGCGGTCCACGGTGATTTTCACCACCGGGGTGGCGGTGTTGAAAAAGGTCATGACATACATCATCCGGGGGTCGCGCATGGCCTGGCCCATGACCTGAAAACCCATCCGCTCGAATTCCCGGAAATCCCGCCCCTCGTAATCCAGCAGCTGGTATTCGAAGCCGCCCACCGACCCCAGGCCGATGATGGGGGGGAGGGTGAAGGACCGGGCCGTGCCTTCGATGATGGTGGCCAGGCGCATGTTGGCCTGATAGAGGAAGCTGCCCAGGGACTTGTCCCTGGTGACCCGTTTCTCGTAATCGTCGAGCATGATGAACATGAAGGCCGCGTTGTTCTGCACCGAACTGTTGATCAGGTTCATGCCCAGGACCATCATGGTGTTGCGGACGCCGGGGATATCCTTGACCAGGGCGCTGGCCCGGAGGCCCACCTCTTTGGTCTTGTCCAGGGAGGTGCCTTCGGGGGTGCCCAACTGCACCAGGAGGGCGCCCATGTCCTCGTCGGGCAGGAAGCCTGAGGGGGTGAAGCGCATGATGCCGACGGAACAGGCCAGAAAAATCGCCACCAGCACCAGCCCGAAAATGGATTTGCGCAAAAGGACGGTCACCAGGTCGACGTATCTGTTGCGAAAAGCGCCCATGAAGCGCTGGAAGTTGCGGACCACGAAGTTGGGCTTCTTGTTGGTTTCGTGTTTCAGGAAAACGGCGCACAGGGCCGGGGAGAGGG
>JAVBTP010000112.1:0-5866 GCA_031556115.1 Candidatus Adiutricaceae bacterium | reverse complement strand
GCCTGCCGATCAGCAAACAGCTGGTGGAAATGATGGGCGGCGAAATTTACGTGGAAAGCAACCTCGGCGAGGGCTCCACCTTTTCCTTCCGCCTCCATCTGCCCCTGGCGGAGCCCGAAACCGACCAAGCCCCGCCGCCGGAGGAACTCCCCCGCGACCGCCCCGTTTTTCTGGCCATGAGCGGCCTGTCGGGGGAGATTCTGGCCCGCCACTTTCAGGAGGAGGGCTATATTCCGGACCTGGCCGCCGATGCGAACCAGGCGGTAACGCTGCTGGCCGCGGCCAATCGGGCCGACGGCCCAGACTATCGGCTGCGCCTGTTGGAACGGAACCTGGAAGGGGGAGGCGCCGAGGCGGTGTTGAACCGCCTGAAAGAGGTGGGGATCGACCCCTTCCCGCCGAAAAGTCTGCCGGTGCTGCTGGCTTCGGCCAACGACCGCAAGGCGCGGGCCAAGGCCCAGGAACGGGGCTTCGCCGCCGTGGTCACCAAACCTCCTTCTCTGGACAAAATCATGGAGGTCGTGCATCAGACCCGGAATCGGCAAAGCGCGGAAGCCGTTATGGGAAACGGCCGCAAGGCCGCCGGCCCCAGACCGCGCCCCAATTTTTCCGGCCTGATTTTAGTGGTGGACGACAATGCCCTCAACCGTATGGTGGCCCAACGCATGCTGGAAAAAATGGGGGTTCGGGCGGAGACCGCCGAAAACGGCCGGGAAGCCCTGGAACGTATGGCTCAGGGCCGGTATGACCTGATCTTCATGGATTGCCTGATGCCCGAAATGGACGGCTATGAAGCCACCCGCCAAATCCGGCTCAGGGAAAAAGCCGCCCCCAGCCAACACCGCCTCATTGTGGCCATGACCGCCAACGCCATGGCCGGCGACCGGGAAAAGAGCCTGGCCGCCGGCATGGACGACTACATCTCCAAGCCGTTCAACATGAGCGATATGGTGGAGATTCTGCGCAAATACCTGCCCACCGCTTAATTCCGGTTCTTGTCGCTCCCGACGGCTTTGAAAGACAATGAGCGGGCCAGGATCCAAGCATCGGCGGCAACTTTGGTCCAAAGAGTCCAAAGAGGCCCCGGTTGACATCCCGGCCAGAAACGGATATACTCTTCTCGTCCGGTTATGAAAATCGGGCCCCGTCCGCTGACCCATAATGCCGTTTGGCCACGAAGGCCGCCTCCCGTCAAAAGCCGGGGAGCGGTTTTTTTATTGGCAAACTTCAAATTACGAATTACGAATTACGCACGAGGTGAACCATGCCAAAAATCTTCTTCTTTCCCGCCCTGCTGTTGATGCTGCTGCTGGCCGGGCCCGGCGCGGCCCAGGCTCATTTCGGCATGGTCATCCCCTCCGCCCCCGTGGTCATGGAGACTGATCAGGCCGATGTGGCCTTGAATCTCAAATTTTGGCACCCCATGGCCAATGTCGGCATGGATCTGGTCCGGCCCAAGGCCTTTCAAGTCTGGCGGGAAGGCCAGGCCACGGACCTTTTGCCGACCCTGAAAGAAACCAAAGAGCGGGGTTTCACCACCTGGACGACTGACTATAAAGTGACTCGGCCGGGCCTGTACACCTTCACCATGGAGCCGACCCCCTATTGGGAACCGGCCGAGGACTGCTTCATCATCCATTACACCAAAGCCGTTGTGGAAGCTTTCGGCGACGATGAGGGCTGGGACCAGCCGCTGGGTCTGGCCACCGAAATCGTCCCCCTGGCCAAACCCACCGGGATGTACGCCGGCAACGTCTTCCAGGGTCGGGTTTTTCTGAACGGGCAGCCGGTGCCCGGGGCGGAAGTGGAAGTGGAGTGGTACCCGGGGCCCGAACTCAAAGGCCAGCCGCCCTTCGAATCCATGGTCACCCAAACCGTCAAGGCCGACGGGACCGGACTCTTCACCTACGCCGCGCCCCAGGCCGGGTGGTGGGGTTTCGCCGCCCTGAACACCGCCGACTATCAACTGAAACACGACGGCCAGGACAAGGATGTGGAACTGGGCGCGGTGATCTGGATCTATTTCAACCCCATGGCCCCGGCCGTGCCAGCGGAATGACGGCGAACGGAATGAGGAGTGATGGCCGATGATGAACAGACCGAAATACGCGGCCCTCTTCCTGGCGGCGGGGCTGTGGGGATTGTTGATCGCCCTTTCGGCCGGAACGGCCCAGGCCCACGGAGTTTTCATCTTCGCCTGGCCCGAGGGCGACCGGATCTGCACCGACAGCTATTTCGCCAAGAAAAGCAAGGTGCGCGACGGCCAGGTCAAGATGCTGACGCCTGACGGCCAGGAACTTCAGCGGGGACGGACCGACAATCAGGGCGGCTTCTGCTTCCTTCGGCCTGATAAACCTGGAGACCTGCTTTTCGTGATCGAAGCCGGCCAGGGGCACCGGGGCGAGTTCCGGCTGCGGGCCGAGGATTGGGCCGGCGCCGGCGGGCCCGCCCCGGCTTCAACGCCGTCGGCTCAAGGAGTTTCGGCTCCGGAAGCGGCGGCGGTCGGCGCCGCCCTCCAGTCCGAATCTCTCGGCCTGGACCAGGACGCCCTCCGCCTCATCGTGCGGGAGGAACTGGAGACCCAAATCGGGCCTCTGCGCCGCGCCCTGGCCGAAGCCGCCGAACCGGAGCCCGGCCTCAAGGAAATAGTCGGCGGCCTGGGCTGGCTGGCCGGTCTGGCCGGCCTGGGTCTCTGGCTGTCCGCCCGCCGGCGCCGGTGAGCCCCCTCTTCGCCGCCATCTGATTTTCACAATCTGTTTATGTTTCACGAAACCGCGATTTCAAAAGATCAGCCAATGCCCGGGCGCTTTTGAAGACGGCCAGGAAGGCCGTTCCCGCCATCGCTGAATTCCCGCTATGACCACGAAGGTCGTCCAATCCGCGTTCAAACCGCGGGGGCGGCCTTTTTTTGTCCATGGCCGGTAAAAAATCGGCCCATTCACCACAAAGAGAAAAAAGGAGACCACATGAAATTCAAAACGCTGCTCACCACGACCCTGGTTCTGGCCGGCCTCAGCCTCCCGGCCCGGGCCCACGAATTCGTCGTCAAGCTCGACAACCCCACGCCCAAGGCGGGGCAAACGGTCAAGGCCGAATTCATGGCCAGCCACGTCTTCGGCGTCAGTGATGAAATGGAACCGGTGGAGGATGTCCAGGCCGTGGTGGTTCAAGGCGATCAAAAAATCGCCCTGCCCGTCAAACCCAACCCGGCGGCCAAAGATCTGGCCGGAGAATTCGCCCTGCCCGCCGACGGCCCGGCCTGGATCAACGGCCATCGTCTGCCGCAACTGTGGAGCCAGACCCCCGACGGCGTCAAGGCCGGGGACCGGGCCGCCCTGAAAGGGGAACAGGTCATCAGCACCAGCAAATATGAAAAATTCGTCAAAGTGCTGCTCAACCCCGTCGCCGCCGCCGGCACTTTTGACCAACCCCTCGGCCAGACCTTGGAAATAATCCCCTTGGGAAATCCGGCCGATCTCAAAATCGGGGAGGAGATCAAAGTCCGCGTGCTGTATGACGGCCAACCGATCTCCGTGCCCGTCTATGCCAGTTACTTTGGCTTTTCCGAACACCAGAACACCTACGCCTATTACACCGAACCCGAAAAAGGCGATCCGGCGGTCAAAATCACCGCTCCGGGGATGTGGATGATTCGGGCCCACTACAAGGCGCCGGGGGATGGCGACATCAAAATCAACGACTACAAGGCCGTGCTCCAGTTCCAGGTCCAATAGGCCGGGAATGCCCCATCGGGGGCCTGACGGCGCATAAAGCCGCCGGCCCGCCCCGACCGCAGGAGGCGGGCGCGGTGTCTCAGCAAAATACTATGGCCGACCCCAAAGGCCATACCCCAATCATAATACGAGAGTTTTCTCGAAAACGAGACACCGCCGCCCCCGCGGTCCAAACCGTGAGAGAGACTGAGGCCCGGGCCGGCAAATCGCTTTGAATCCGGCGGCCTTGACCTGAAAGAGATTGACCGTGAAACTGAACGTGATTTTTTGGAGCCTGTTGGCCGCGGCCGCGGCCCTTTCGGTAAGCGCGACGCCGGCCCCGGCCCACGGCCTGGGCTGGAACCGCGACAGCGGCCCCTGGCTGGGATTGAGTTTCAGCTATGGCGACGGTGAACCCTTGGGCTATGGCGAAGTGCTCGTCTTCTCCCCGGCCGAAAGCGATATTCCATATCAGAAAACCAGAGCCGACCGCCAGGGCCGGGCGGCCTTTCAGCCCGACCGGCCGGGAACCTGGACCTTTTCCGCGTCCGACGGCCAGGGGCACAAGGCTTCCGGCCAAATCGAGATTTCGGCCGACTGGTTGGCCGGCCCGGCCTCGAAGGCGGCCGCCGCCCCAGCCCCGGCTCCCGAGGCCGGATCCCCGGCCGGCCCCCGGCCGCTGTCCGTGGCCCTGGGTCTCAGTCTTTTGGCCAATGTGGGGCTCGCGGGCCTGTGGCGGCGTGGCGCCACCCGCCGAACCGCCGGCTGAAACGGCCTTACAGCGAGTTCCACAAGTTGATGGCGGCGTAGGCCCGCCAGGGCCGCCAGTTCTCGGCCAAAGCGGTCGCCTCGCGCGGGCTCAGCCCTCCCAGGGCCTTTCTCACCCCATAGTCGGTGGCCGGAAAGGCGTCCGGCCAGCCGAGGGCCCGCAAAGCCAGATACTGCGCCGTCCAAGGCCCCAGCCCGGGCAGGGCCATGAGTTTTTCCATTTCCGCGGCCGGATCGGCCTCCGGGGAAAGCGTTATCCGGCCGCCGGCCAAAGCCGCGGCCAGCGCGGCGATGGACCGCGCCCGGGATCCGATGATTCCCAAGGGGCCGAGGAGATCCTCAATGGGCCTCTCCAGCCCGGCCAGCATCTCCGGCCGGGGGAAAGTCCGGGTCAGGCCGTCAAACGGGGTGACCAGCGGCTCACCGAGGTTTTCGGCCACGCGGGCGGCCAGGGTGCGGGCGGCTTTGACGGTTATCTGCTGCCCCACAATGGCCCGCACGGCCATTTCAAAGGAATCGAAACAACCCGGCAGCCGGGCGCCCGGCCGGCAGAGGCCCGGCCGCCGCTCATTCATGGCCGCCAGTTTTTCAAAAATCACGGCCGGGTCGCCGTTCACGTCGAACAGATGTTTCACCCGCGACAGCACTTTAGGCAGGACCGGCAACAGGGAAGTCGACACCGTGACCGCCAGGGCGTTTTTGCGGTCCATGTTTTCCACGGCAATCCAGCCCCGGCGGATGGTCTCCCCCGCCCCGAGGCTGACGGTGCGGCGATAGACGCCGTTATCGACGCTTTCCACGCCGGGGATAACCCTGGCGGCCAGAAAGGCCAGCAGGTCCTCCCACCCGTAGGGAGGGCGGTAACCCAGCCGCAGGCCGACGCCGTCCGCATTTTTCACCCCACCGCCCTGGCTTTGGGACCGCAAGGCCCTGGGGCTCGAGTGATAGCGCTTTTTGAACAAATCGTTGAAACGGCGAAGGCTGCCGAAACCGGCGGCAAAGGCGATGTCGGTGATGGACAGATCGGTGTCCGCAATCAGGCCGCGGGCCAGAAGCAGTTTACGGGTCTGCCAGTATTGGCCGGGAGAGACGCCGTATTCGGCGGCGAACACCCGGCGCAGATGCCGCTCGCTCACACCCAGCGAAACGGCCAGGGCCGGGAGACCCTCCTCGGCAAAATCCCCGTCCTCCAGCCTCAGCGCGGCCTGGCGGGCCAGACGGGAGACGGATTCCAGGGGGGCCAGGCCGGGAGCCAGTTCCGGACGGCACTTCAGGCACGGCCGAAAGCCGGCCGCCTCGGCCGCCGCCGCGCTGGGATGGTAGGAGCAGTTCTCCGGCTTGGGCATCTTCACCCGGCAAATGGGGCGGCAATAAATACCCGTGGA
>JAVBTP010000171.1:0-3153 GCA_031556115.1 Candidatus Adiutricaceae bacterium | reverse complement strand
AGCGTCGGCCGCTTCGAAACCCGCCGCCGCCCCGGCGAGGGGTGGCGGCGGGCAGACGGCCACCCATAAGGTGGCCACGGGCGACACCCTCTACAATATCGCCAACCGGTACCAAATGTCGGTGGATGATTTAAAGAAACTCAACAATCTCAGCGGCGACACCGTCCGCCTGGGGCAGACCCTGAAAGTCAAATAGGTCGATTCTGCGTCCCTCTCCGCCACGAAACGCGGCTCCGGATCCGGATCCGCGTTTCGTGGCGGAGAGGGGCCGGCTTTCGCCTTTTTCCAGCGACGCTCATCGGCCCACCGCCCGCAGATGAGCCAGAATCTCAGCCGCCACCGTCTCCACAGGCGCGGTGGCGTCGATGACGTGGTGGGCGGTTTCGCGATACAGGGCCTCTCGCGCCGTCAGCACTGGAACGAATTCCTCCGCCGCCGGTTGACCGGTCAGGCTCGGCCGCCGGCCAGTCTGAGGATCGGCGGCCAGGCGGGCGGCCAGTGTTTCGGCCGGAGCCGCGAGGTAAAACACCAGGCCGCGTTCCCGCAGATACCCGCGATTGGCTTCGGCCAGCACCACCCCGCCGCCGGTGGCCACCACCTGGGGACCGCCGGCCGTCACTTCCCGCAGGAGGCCGCTCTCCAGCCGGCGGAACTCTTCCCATCCCTCATGCTCCACGATGTCGGCCACGGTTCGCCCGTATTTTTCTTCCAGGGCGTGATCGGCGTCCACGAACTCCAGCCCCAACTCCAGGGCCAGCCGCCGGCCCGCCGTGGTTTTGCCCGCGGCCCTGGCCCCCACCAGAAAGATGGTCACCTGGGACACGCGGTCAGCCCCGGTGGTATTCCTGAAGGCTGCGCACGGTCACGCCTCCCTGCTTGAGGCCGTTGATGGCCTCGGTGGTGGCCACGGCCCCGGCCATGGTGGTGATCATGGGCACCTTGCACAGTAAGGCCGTGCGGCGGATGCTCTCCGAATCGAGCACCGTCTGGCGGCCCATGGTGGTGTTGATGACCAGGTTGAGACGGTGATTTTTCAGATGGTCCAGGGCGTTGGGCCGGCCGGCCGAGACTTTGTTGACCTGTTCCACGGCCAGGCTGTTGTTCCGGAGAAACGCGGCCGTGCCTGGCGTGGCCAGGAGTTCGAAACCGAGGTCGGCCAGTTGGCGGGCCACCCTGGCGGCCAGGGGTTTGTCGTCGTCCCGCACGCTGAGGAACACCCGGCCGGAGGTCGGCAGGCTCGTGCCCGCCGCGCCGAAGGCCTTGCCCAGGGCCAGGCCGTAGGCGGGATCCAGGCCCATGACCTCGCCGGTGGACCGCATCTCCGGCCCCAGGATGGGGTCCACCCCGGGGAAGCGGTCAAAGGAGAAGACGGCCGCCTTGACCGCCACATAGGGCACGGTCACTTCCTTGACCCCCAGGTCGGCCAGGCGGGCGCCCAGCACCACCCGGGTGGCCAGGCGCGGCAGCGGCAGGCCCGTGGCCTTGCTGACGAAGGGCGCGGTGCGCGAGGCCCGGGGGTTGACTTCCAGCACATAGACCGTCCGGCCCTTGACCGCGAACTGGATGTTCATCAAACCCACCACCCCCAAGGCCCGGGCCAGGGCGCGGGTGGCCCGGCGGATTTCATCCAGCTGGTGCGGCCCCAGAGAGTTGGAGGGAATGATGCCGGCCGAGTCTCCGGAATGGATGCCGCCTTCTTCGATCTGTTCGATGATGCCGCCGATGACCGTGTCCCAGCCGTCGGAGACCGCGTCCACATCCAGTTCCAAGGCTTCGCTGAGGAATTTGTCGATGAGCAAGGGGTGTTTTTCGGAAAAACTTTCCGCGGCCCGGGCGTAGTCCTCCAAATCGTTTTCGGAGTGGATGATGCGCATGTTGCGCCCGCCCAGGACATAGCTGGGCCGCACCAGGACCGGATAGCCCAGCCGGTCGGCGATGGTCTTGGCTTCCTCGAGGGTGTGGGCGTTGCCGTGTTCCGGCTGGAAAAGCCCCAATTCGCGGATCAGGCTGGTGAAACGCTCGCGGTCCTCGGCCCGGTCGATGGCTTCGGGGCTGGGGCCCAGGATGGGCACCCCGGCCGCGGCCAGCCGTTCGGCCAGGTTCAGGGGCGTCTGCCCGCCGAACTGGATGATGACCCCTTTGGGTTTTTCCACCTCGATGACCCCCATGACGTCCTCGAAAGTCAGGGGCTCGAAATAGAGCCGGTCCGAGGTGTCGTAGTCGGTGGACACGGTTTCGGGGTTGGAATTGATCATCACCGCTTCCAGGCCCATTCCCTTCAAGGCGTAGGCCGCGTGGACGCAGCAGTAGTCGAACTCCAGACCCTGGCCGATGCGGTTGGGGCCGCTGCCCAGAATGATGACTTTTTCCCGCTGGCCGGGCCGGGCCTCGTTTTCCCGGCTCTGATAGGTGGAGTAGTAATAGGGGCTGTGGGCCGGCAGGCGGCCGGCGCAGGCGTCCACCGCCTGATAGACCGGGGTCACCCCCAGGGCCTGGCGGACCCGGCGGATCCGGTCTTCGGAGAGGCCCGCGTAAAAGGCCAGTTGGGCGTCGGAAAAGCCAAAGGACTTGAACCGCCGCAGAGCCGCCGCCAACCGGCCGTCGTCGGCCTCGGCCGGGGTGGCGATGAGGTCGGTCCAGTCGAAATTTTTCACTTCCTCTTCCAGCTTGATCAACTGTTCGATCTGCCTGAGGAACCAGGGGGTAATGCCGGTCGCTTCAAAGATTTCCTCCACGCTCCAGCCTTGGCGCATGGCCTGGGTCAGGTAGTACAGGCGCTGGGAGTTGGGGACGCGGAGCTTGCGTTCCAAGGTCTCCCGCTCCACCGGCCGGGCCTGGGCCGGATTTTTGGGGTCGCCCAGCAAAGCCTTGGCCGGGGTTTCCAGAGAGCGAAAGCCTTTTTGCAGGGCTTCCGTAAAGCTCCGGCCCAGGCTCATCACTTCCCCCACCGAACGCATGGAGGTGGTGAGTTCGTCCGTTGAGCCGGGGAATTTTTCAAAATTCCAGCGAGGGATTTTGACGGCCACGTAATCGATGGCCAAAGCCGCCCGGCTCACGGGTTCGCCGGTCATTTCCAGGGGGATTTCGTCGAGGGTGCACCCCACGGCCAACATCGACGAAATCTTGGCGATGGGCACCCCGGTGGCTTTGGAG
>JAVBTP010000141.1:0-4996 GCA_031556115.1 Candidatus Adiutricaceae bacterium | reverse complement strand
GGCGTCTCCTGGGCCAGGGCCCGGGCGGCCACCACCCGCTGCCGTTCCCCGCCGGAGAGGGCGGTGACCGGTTTTTGGGCCAGATCCTCCAGGTTCAGCGCCATGACGGCCCGGTCCACGGCCTGGTGGTCCTCGGCGCGGAGGCGGCCCCAACGGCCCAAGTACGGCCGGCGGCCCATGGCCACCACCTCCCGCACGGTGAAGGAAAAATTGAGGCGAAAATCCTGAGGGGCCAGGGCCAGCACCCGGGCCAGTTCCAAAGGCCGGTAGTCGCCCAGGGATTTGTCCGCCACCATTATGCCGCCCCCGGCCGGTTTTTTCAAGTTGGCCAGCAAATCCAAAAAAGTGCTCTTCCCCGCGCCGTTGGGGCCGGCCAGGATGTAGTGGCGGCCGGGGCGGAAGTCGAGGGAAACATCCTGAAGCACCCGTTGGCGGCCGTGGGCGAAAGCCAGGCGGTCGACCACGATCCCGGGGCCGGCGGCGGAGCGGTCGGGGTCAGTCATGGGCCAGCCGCCCCATGCGCTTACGGAAGATGACCAAGAAGGCCGGACCGGCCAAGAGGGCGGTCAGAACCCCCACCGGAATTTCGCCGGGCAGGAGCACCCGTACCGTGGTGTCGGCGGCCAAGAGCAAAAGCGCGCCCCCCAGGGCCGACAGCGGCAACAGGCTGCGGTGGTCGGGGCCGCTGATCAGGCGTACCAGGTGGGGGACGATCAGGCCCACAAAGCCGATGACCCCGGCCACGGAAACGGCCGCCGAGGCGGCCAGGGAGGCGGCGGCCAGAAGCTGGAGACGCACCCGCCGGGTGTTGACCCCTAAAGTCTCCGCCGAACGGACCCCCAGGGTCATGATGTTGAGGTCCACCGCCGACCACAGGGCGGCCAGAAGGGCCGGGACGAAAAAGGCCAGAACGATGAGGGCGTCGGCCCAGGTACGGGCTTGGAAGCTCCCCAGAAGCCAGAAGATGATGGAACTGACCTGTTCTCCGGCCAGGTATTTGATGAAGGAAATGGCCGCCGACAGAATGGCCGACATGATCACTCCGGCCAGGATCAGGTTGGTGGGGGACAGATGCTTTTGCTCGTCCCGGGCCAGGGCGATCACCAGGGCCAGGGTCAGGCTGGCCATGACAAAGGCGCCCAGGGTCAGGATCCAGGGCGCGGTGATGGCCGGCAGGCCCGGCAGCAGAAGGCCCAGGACGATGACGATGGCCGCGCCGCAGGCCGCGCCCGAGGAAACCCCCAGCGTGTAGGGATCGGCCAGGGGGTTGAGCAGCAGGCCCTGAAAAATGGCCCCGGCCAGCCCCAGAGCGGCGCCGCAAAACATGGCCGTGACCAGGCGCGGCAAGCGCACTTCCCACAAGACGGTGACCCGGCTCTCCTCCAGGCCGGGGACGCCGCCGAACAGTTGACCGCGCACCACTTCCCAAACCTCGGCCGGGGTGAACGGCATATATCCGGAGTTGGCCGAAGCGGCCGCCACCAGGGCCAGAGCCAGCCCCAGGGCCAGACCCAGGCTCCACGGCGACTTCCAGCGGGGTCGCGGGGTCCGTGCGGAGACTTCAGTCACGGGGCGATCCGTCCTCGAGGGCGTGGCCGCCCCAAATCCGCGCGCGGTTGGCGCCGTCGGCCGATCGCTCCAGGCGGATATATTGCAGGTCGTCCAGCGCCCCGGCCTCTTCCAGCCCCGCATGAACGGCGGCCAGATCCTTTTCGGCGTGCGTGGCGATGAACAATTGGCAGCCGTATTTTCGGGCCAGCCGCCCCAGGGTGGCCCATGCTTTCCGCAGGTCGGCGCAGGAGAGCCGCGCTTCAAAATGTTCGGTGACAAAGGCCTGGCCGCCGTGATTCAGGATAATGGCCGTGAAAAGAGCCATCAGGGACACGCCCCCGCCGAGGTGGCTGAGAGGCCAGAGGCGGTCGGCCGTCCGGGCGTGGATCTGGCCGTCCCAGGTCTGGTGGATCTCCAGCACCTCGGGGAAAACGGCCTGGATGTTTTGGAGAAACTCCTCCATCTGGCCGAGTTCCACCAGGCTGGAGATGAGGATCGGCAAAACCCCCAGATCGGTGATTTTCCCCCCCCCCACATAGGAAATCCGGGGATAATCCCGAGGCAGGGGAGCCTCCTGCCGGGTCAGGCGAAAGACGGGCTTGCCGCCGGCCTGAAAATATTCCGCGGTGAATCGGGGTTGGTTGTTGACGGTCAGGGACGTTTCCAGGGCCAGCCGCCCGCCGGCGGTGGCGGGGAAATCGGGTTTTTCCGCTTCCTGGCGCAGGGCCAGGGTCAATTCCAGCCGCCCGAGAGAAGGGGTCTGGCCGCTGACGAGGGCCTGGAAGCCCGAAGGCCGGTCCGGATCAAAGTGAAACAGCAGCTCGGCCTCGTTGCCCGCCAGGGCCGGCGCGGCCGAGCGGCCGATGACCTGAGGCAGGTTGGCCGGCGCGATCTGGGCGCCCAAAGAGGCCAGGGCCTCCAGGAGCGTGGTCTTGCCCGACCCATGGTCGCCGCCGATGAGGTTGATGAGGGCCAGGCGAGGGAGTTCCAGGCTCCGCAGGGCTTTGAAGTTTTCCACCCGTACACTGGTGAGGCAGGGTCGGGACTTTTCATGATCCATCGCCGGTGTCCCCTTAACCGCCACTGCCCCAGAACAGGCGGTTGGCCTCTTCCAGATGCGGCAGAGTCAGGCCCAGATGCTTGGCGGTGAGGTAGGCGGAATGAATGGAAAAATAGCCGTTGGCCCAGGCGCTGGGCCATTGTTTGGCCAAGGCGGCCCGGGCCGAGTCGTCGCCGCCCCCGGTGTCGGTTCTGAGGTCATTGAGCCAGGACTGGGTGGGGCCGGCGGTGTTCATGGAACGGATGATAAATTCCGTGACCCAGGCGGGGTTGTCGGCTTCAAACGTCTGGGGCTGACCACCGATGGCCAGGGTCAGACTTTTGGCCTCGGCGCTGATTTCCCGCAAAAAGGAGGCCGATTCAAAGGGGTTGCTGCGGATCTTGCGCTGGCGATTGAGGAAAACCCCATACAGGGCGTAGGCGTCGGCCAGGGCCGCGGCCATCTGCACCCCGATGGGGTCGGGGCTGATGCTGACCCGAAATTTGCCGTACTTGAACAGGAGCGCCTCGGAGGCCCGGCCGCCGCGCACCTCCCCGGCCAGGGTCCAGACGCCGCCCTCCTCCCCCACCAGATCCTTGGGGGAAAAGGGGCCGCCCAGGGCCAGGATGCTGATCTTGGGCCGCCCGGCCGCCACCGCCGCCTCCCAGGCGATCTGCATGGTCAGGCGGTGGGATTGGGGATCAAAACCCCGGCTGGCGATGATCAGGCTCCGCAATTCCCTGGCCTCGGCCAAAATGACCTTGAGCGTCTCATCCATCCGCCGGGGCGGCACGGCCACCACCACCTCGGTGGCCTTGCGGAAGGCGGCCGTGTGATCATGGGTGGGAAAGACATTCTTGGGCAGCCGGTGTTCGGCGAAATCGCCGGCCAGGGTGCGCTCGTAGGCCAAGGCGGAAATGGCCTCTTCGTCCCGGTCGTAAAGGGTCAGGCTGGAGTTGTTGTATTTCTTGTCCCCCAGCGTGCGGCGGCCGAGAAAGGAAACCAGGCCGAAGGCCCAGGCCCCCGAGCCGCACACCACGAAATTTTCCTTGGCCGAGGGACTGTAGAGCCGGCGGTCGCCATGGGTGGCGTAATACGACAGGCCGTGGGGCGCCAGAATTCGAGGCGGCCGCGAGGACCAGAGGGGCCTCCGGCCGATGACCCCGCGGGCCTTGAGGGATTTGAGGCCGTCCTTCACGGCCTCCTCCAGGCTGTGTTCCCTGAAGAAATCCTCGAAATCGGGGCCCTGGCCGAAAGTGCGCTGGTGGTAATCCCGAATTTCATCCATGGCCCGGGTGGCGGCCTCGTTCACGTCGGGGTATTTCTTGATCAGCCCCAGGGCCCGGGCGGCCACCTGGCTGGTCATAATCTTCTTGTCGCAGGCGATTTCGCGAATGGCGTACAGGGAGGCGTATTCGTCGATGGTCAGTTCGCTCCCGCTCTGTTCGGCCTGCTCGGCGGCCAACTCCGACAGCAGCCGGCCCCGGCCGAAGCCCACGTACAACCGGCCGTAAAGGTTTTTAAGGCCGCGGACCAGGCTTTTCTTCGGCTGCCAGGGGCACTTTAACAGCTCCCGGGCCAGATGGTTGCCGTTGAGCCAGGAGGCCAGACCCCGGCCTTCGGAGAGGTCCAGATCCTCCGGCACCCGGCTGTAGGTGATGACCACCGGCTGCACCAGAACGTCGTTGCGGGCGGCCAGGGCGCCCTGGAGGGCGATGAGCCGGCGGGGGTAACGCAGGCTCCCGTCGCGGGTGCGGGCGCCGCCGGACCAGGCTTCCAAAAAAATGCCCTGGGGCTTGCCCATCTCCCCCAGAGCCTGGCAATAGTGAAACAGGGTGGAGAGATAGGCCCGGCTGGCGCCGGAGCGCAGAATCACATAGGACCCGACCATCAGGATTTTGGTCAGGCTGGGGGTGGCCATCATGTTCTGCCCGGCCGCGAACAGGGGCATCGGCAGGCCGTTCTGATCCAGAAAGACGTTTAAAATGAACTCGTCCCAATGGGAGGTGTGGTTGATGAGATAGACCACGCCCAGCCCGTCGGCCTGGGCCTGTTTCAGGCGCTCATAGTGCCGAAGCTCCCGCCCGTCTTCGGAAATGAAGAGCCGCTGCTGATCCTTCGACTCGAAGAAGTGGGAGATGATATTCATGGTGGCGGACCGCAGCATGGCGTGCAGGTCGGGGTCGTAGCGGCAGGAGACGAGGTCGGCCTGGGTTTCCAGTTCCCGGCGGCTCACGGGCTCGCCTTTTTCCGCCAAAGACCGCTCGGCCAGGTCCACGGCCAGGCGGGCGATATCCTCCTGGTCGCCAAAGACCTGGGCGGGCACATCGGGGCGCCGTATGTAGCCGGCGCCAGGATCGCTTTGGGCGATATTGGCGGCGAACTTGACGAAATCGAAATTCTTGA
>JAVBTP010000212.1:0-2771 GCA_031556115.1 Candidatus Adiutricaceae bacterium | reverse complement strand
ATACTAAATACTTGATTCGATTGTTTTTTGTGAATCGGGCCGTTTTTGAAAGGCCGATTCCCAACGGATTTCAAACCGCGACCCACAAGGTATTGTGGTGAAAAAAATCACTCCAAATATATGTTGTGGTTTTTTTGCCCTCCGGCCAGGCACCGGAGAAAGCGGTCCCGGCGGAAAAGACGGTCATTTTCCGCTTCAACTCATCAATAAGGAGAACATAGACCATGACCAAATCCGAACTGATCGCCCATGTGGCCGAGGAAACCGGCCTGACCAAGGCGGCCTCCAAAGAAGTGCTTGACACCATTCTGGGTCAAATCGTCAAAACCCTGAAAAAAGAAGGCCGTTTCGCCCTTTTTGGCCTGGGTATTTTTGAGGTGGTCAAGCGCAAAAAGAGAATCGCCCGCAACCCTCGCACCAATGAGCCGGCTGTGGTCAAAGCCCACAAGGCGGTCAAGTTCAAAGCGGCCAAGGGTCTGAAGGAAACCTTGAATTAAAAGCCAAGGCCCGTTCGACCGCCGCGGGCGGCCAGACGGGCTTTGGTTAAACGGTTTTTGGAAAGGGACGCCGGTGGGCGTCCCTTTCCGTTGCTCTGGACGAGTTTTTCTTGCAATGAGAGAGCCGGGAGCGCCTAGCGAAAAAAACTTCCCGTGAGGGGTGTAGCGTTCATGCGGACGGTTATTTTTGACTTTGACCTGACGTTGGTGGATTCCGTGTCGGCCATTACCAGGGGATTGAACAAGATGGCCGAACACTTTGACCTGCCGCGGGTGACCGAGGCCGATACCCGGCGGGTCATGTCGCTGGAGGCCGGCGATTTGTGGGCCAGCCTCTGGGGCCGGTATGACCCGGCCTGGAACGATTATTTCCTGTCCGTGGTGGCCAAACAGGAAAAGGATTATTTGGACCTGGTCCCTGGCGCCCGCGAGCTTTTGGCCAAAATTAAAGACGCCGGTCTGGGGTTGGCCCTGGCCACCAATCGCGACAACGCCTGGGGAGCCCTGGGCTCCATCGGCCTGGCCAGTTTTTTCGACACGGCCGTGGGTTCCGGTGACGTGCCCCGCGGCAAACCCGCGCCCGATATGCTCCTGATGGTTATGGACCAGATGGGGGCCGATCCGTCGCAGACGATTTATGTGGGGGACGCGGTTTTCGACATGCAGGCCGCCCGGCGGGCCGGCATCCGGGGGGTGGGGCTTTTGGAGGGCGGTACGCCCCGCGAGGACCTGGTGAAAGCCGGGGCCTGGCGGGTGCGCGACAGCCTCAGCGACCTTGGCGATATCATCGGGATAGTGTAGGCGGTAGTGTGGCCGGATCCGCCGGCCGCCCCGCCAAATCAGATCGGCACATCCTCTTCCAATCCCCTGGGGCTGTTGAAATCGCCCCGTTCCACCTTCACCCGCAAAGCCTCGAGAATGGCGGCCACCGTGTCGCCGGGGAGAGTCCGGCACATGGCCATGACCCCGGTGGTGATCATGACCGTCGGCAGGGTGTCGAGGCCGTCCTGGTCACCCTCGGCTTCCAGTTCCCGAATCAATTCCAGCGCCAGGTTGAAAAAACGTCGGCTGATCCGCTCGTTGGTCTCCAGGCTTGGGTTGTTCATGGTCACCTTCCTCTGTATTCACGTCGTGGAAAGATAGGGCACGCTACAGGCCCGACAGGCCGGGACGAGGTCATAGCGACCGGAGGCGTGGGCCTCCCGCAGCCGCCGGTATTCGGCCCCGGTCCAGATTTCGGCCAGTGAGGCGGTTTTGGCGTCGCCCATGATCAGCCGGCGTTCCCAGTCGCCGCAGCAGGGGCTGGCCGGGCCGTCCCAGAAAATGAACATCCGGCGGAAAAGGTCGGGGCAGACGAAACCGGCGGGCCCCAGGCCGCTGTAATCCCGGCCCATGACCGTCGCCAGGCCGAAACCGATTTCCGCCACACCCAGGCCGCGGAACAGCTTTATATAGTCGGCCTTGACGGTCTCCATGGTTTCGGGGGCGTCTTCCCCTGACAGGACCATGGAGGCCCGGGTCTGCACCCCGTCCCGGCCCAGGCGTTTTTTGGCGGCCATGAACCCCTGGATGTTGGCCAGGGTCCGGTCATATGTGGCCCCCGCCCTGACCGCCTCATATTCCTTGGGGTAGGGCGAATCGAAGGAAAAGAAGATGTCGGTCAGGCCGGCCGTCAGGAGTTCCTCCGATTTTTCGGCGGTCAGGAGGGTGGCGTTGGTATTGATCATGACCCACAGGCCGGACCGGGCGGCCAGGGCCACCAGGTCGCCCAGGCGGGGGTGCAGGAGGGGTTCCCCGAGAAAATTCAGCTTGACCGATTTCAGGCCCCGGGCCGCCCCTTCGGCGATGAGCTTTTCATAGAGGCCGAAATCCAAATCCCCCAAGCGGCCCTCGGGGTTCCATTCGCCGCGCCCCTCTTGAAGGTAATAGGTGCGGGGACACATGGCGCACTTGAGATTGCAGCGGTTGGTGGGGTCGATGTCCAGGTGCAGGGGGAAGGGGCCCGGGTCCCGCCGTCGGGGGCGGTCAGCCCACTGCTCGCGATAGGCCACCCAGTCCGGCCCGCGAAAACGGCGCCAGTCCAGTTCCGGGGGGGCGGCCAGTTCATAGTAGGTGGGGCTGCGGTAGGTTATTTCAGTGACCATGGATTCCCCTGACCCGGTGACGCCCGGCGATCATCATAGCGTAGGCCCTGCGGATATGCCGGCGGATATTGACCTGCCCGGCACCATGCGGTATAATACCCCAAGAAGGTCGGGATTAACAGATATCTTT
>JAVBTP010000293.1:0-4883 GCA_031556115.1 Candidatus Adiutricaceae bacterium | reverse complement strand
GGTCCTGGCCGGCCGGCTGAAAAAAGCCTCCAGCGCTTTTCAGGCGTTTCAGATAAATTTCCCCGAAGCCCGGCCTCAACGGACCGTGGTGGCGGAAAGCCCGGCCTGGCAGGTGGAAGGCCTGGAACGAGACGGCCAGTTGGTCGGCCACGCCCTCTACCTCACCGCCGCCGACGGCGCCCAGACCGCCCCGCCGGAAGACGCGGGCGAAAACGCCGTTCTGGCCCTGGACCCCTTTTTCGAAGTGCGGCGAACTCTCTCTCTGGGCCTGGAGTGGCGGGTTCACACCGTGGTCCGACGCCTGACCCCCCTGGGCGCGCCGGTGAGTCTGCGCCTGCCGCTCTTCGAGGGGGAAAAACCGGTCAGCGGCGATCTCAGGCCGGACCACGGCCGGGTGACCCTCAACTTCGGTCCCCAGGCCGAGGAAGTGCGGTGGGAATCGAGCCTGCCCATCGATTCCAAGCTCACCCTGACCGCCGCCGAAGGCCCCTGGACCGAAAGCTGGTCCCTGGACGTCTCCCCCATCTGGCGGGTGGCCTGTCAGGGCCTGATCCCCATCCACAACACCCGCGACGGCTTTTGGCAACCCCAATGGCGCCCCTGGCCCGGCGAAAGTCTTTTACTGGCGGTGGATCGCCCCCAGCCGGTTCCGGGTGAATATCTGGTCATCGATCGCGCCGACCTGCGGATCGCGGCCGGGGAAAACAATCGGCTGGGCCGGCTGGGCTTCCGGGTGCGCACCAGCCAGGGCGGCCCCTACAGCTTCAACCTCCCCGCGGGCGCGGAAGTGCGGGAGTTCACGGTGGACGGCCGCTCCGTGCCCTTGGCGGCCGCCACGTCCTCCGCCGGGGAAACGGCCGCCGCTTCGGCTGAAGCCGTCCCCACCCTCACCGCCGCCCTCACCCCCGGGGATCATGAAATCGCGGTCTCGTGGGCGCAAAGCCAACCCCTGTCCGCCGTCATGACCACCCCGGCCCTGGATCTGGGTGTGGCCATGGCCAATGTGAGCTTTGGCCTGACCCTGCCTGAGGACCGCTGGATCCTCTGGACCTGGGGGCCGCTCCAGGGCCCGGCCGTGCAGTTCTGGTCGCTCCTGGCCCTCATGGCGGCGGCGGCCGTCCTTTTGAGCCGGGGGCAATCCACCCCCCTGGGGGGGGTGTCCTGGTTTCTCCTGGGGCTGGGCCTGATGCAGTTGAGCATTGCGGGGGCCTTGGCGGTGGTCGGCTGGCTCCTGGTCCTCGGCCGCCGCCGGATCAAAAAAAGCCCGGCCTCGGCTTTTTGGTTCAACGCGGGCCAGGTGGGGCTGGCCATCTGGACCCTGGCCGCCCTGATCTTGATTTATAAGGGAATAGAATACGGCCTTCTGCAAAACCCCGACATGCTCATCGTCGGCGGAGGCTCGTATGGCCAGAACCTGGGTTGGTTCATCGACCGCACCGCCGGCCTCTGGCCCACGGGCGGCGTGCTCTCCATCTCAGTGTGGCTGTATAAAGCTCTGATGCTGGCCTGGTCGCTGTGGCTGGCCGTTTCCCTGGTGAAGTGGCTTAAATGGGGCTGGGGCGCCTTTTCCCACGACGCGCTCTGGAAAAAACGCCCGGCCAAGCCCAAGAAGGGTTCCGACCCGCTGACCGCCGCTTCGGCGGCCCCCGAGTCGGCCCCGCAACCATAATTTCGCATAGCCAGGAGTTTCAACGATATGGCGAAAGACACCATGGAAAAACTGGTCGAGGAATTGCAGTTCCAGGTTCCGTTCAAGGACACCACGGAGCCTGGCGACCTGGTGATCATGCTGCGGGAAAACGAAGACGGGCGCATCAGCATGGTCTATGCCCGCATCATGGGCTTTGACCGCGACCTCAGCAAGCGCGACGAATGGTGGCACACCCATTTCGTCTTTTTGGAGGTGCCGCCCCTGCCCCGGACCATCATCCTTCAGACGGCCCATTTCACGGGTCGGGAGATCTTCACCATGGGCGGCCGCAAAGTGTTCATCAAGGCCCTCAACTTCGCGGTCTTCAGCGAGGAGAAGCCCGCGAAGCCCGAACCGCTGCGGGACGACCGGATCGAAAAACCCAAGGAGAAGGCTCCCCAGCCGGCCAAACCGGCCTTCACCCTGGTCAAACCAAAATAAGGGCCGCCCCGGCCAGAAGGTTGACGAAAATGGCCAGCAACACGGCCGCCGAGCCCTTGTCCTTGGCGTTTTTGACGTGAAGGTTGAAATCCCTGGAGGCCAGGTCGCCTAAATCCTCAATGGCCGAGTTGAGGAGCTCCGTGAGGGGGATGAGGAAATACACCGCCGTCATGGCGAATTTTTTCCACAGCGGCCAGGGGATGAATATCAGAACCAGGACCAGGAGCCCCAGGACCAGGGTTTCCAGCCTGAAAGCCTCTTCCCGGACAAAAGCGCTTTTCAGGCCGGCCCAGGAGTAGGCACTGGCCCTGACCGCCCGGGCGGGGATATTCTTCAACGTTTGGAGCAGCACCTTCATCCTGTGGTACGCGCCTGTAAAGCGGCCGCCTTTCATTTCGATTCCTTGTACGTTATAATGGATACGGCCGAGCAAGTCAACGGGGACCAGGGTCCGGTATGAAAATCAAAACCCAATGCCGTCACTGCGGCAAACTCTATCTCATAGCCTCGGAACATCTGGGCAAGGTGGCCCGGTGTAAAAAATGCCACGAATATTTTGAGATGTCCGCATACGATGGGGCCTCCCCCGCGCCCCAGTCGGCTCCGGAGGCCAGCGCCGCTCAAGCCGTTGCGGAGTCACCGGCCCCGGCTCATGAACCGCCCCCGGCGGCCGGAACCGAACCCGCGCCCCCACCGGAACCCGACCCGTCCCCGACCCAGCCCGCCACCTGCCCCAAGTGCGGGTATTCGGAGGAGATACCCAGGGTGACCGGCTATTTGAAAGCCCGCTGCCCCCAATGCGGGGGCTGGTTCAAAATCACCCCCCTCTCCCTGGCGCGGCCGATGGCGGCCGCCAGGTGGCGGGGCCAGGGGCGGCCCCTGCGGCTGGCTCTCGTTTTGTTTCTGCTTCTCATTCTGCTGGTCGGCTATTTCGTGGCCCCGGCTCTGTGGCCGGACCTTTTTCCTCAATCGCTGTCTTAAGGAGGATTCCAATGAGGATTTTAATCATCGGCGGTGATGCCGCCGGCATGAGTGCCGCCAGTCAAATCCGCCGCCGCCAGCCCAGTTGGACGGTGGAAGCGTTTGAAACGGGCATCAGGACCTCGTATGGCCTTTGCGGAACACCCTATTATTTAGGCGGTTTGATAAAAAGGGTGGACGACCTGGTGACCCTGACCCCCGAACAATTGGAAAAGGATCGGGGCATCAAGGTGCACCTGCGGCACGAGGTGACGGCCGTCAACCCGGCCCGCAAGAGCATCACCGTGCTGGACCTGGCCAGCGGCCACAAGCGCGAGGAAAGCTATGACCAACTGGTCATCGCCACCGGCGCCGAGCCCATCGTGCCCAAGGGTTTGGAGCCTGGTCCTCCGAATCTGTTTTATCTCCGGAGCATCGACGAGGCCGGCCGCATTCGGGAGGCCATGGCCAAGGCCAAGCACGCGGTGGTGGTGGGGGCCGGGTATATCGGCCTGGAAGTGACGGAAAACCTGGCGGCCGCCGGCCTCTCGGTGACCTTATTGGGCCGCCAGCCCGCGCCCATCTTCGAGCCGGAACTGCAAAACCTGGCCGCCGCCGATCTGGCCCGTCCAGGCGTGGAGTTTCGGGCCAACACCGACGCCCTCGGGGTGCGCCGGAGGGATGATGGCACTTTGATCGTGGAAGTCAGCCAGGGCCCGGCCGTGAGCGCCGACCTGGTGGTGGTGGGTACGGGGGTCCGGCCCCGTTCCGAACTGGCGGCAGCCGCCGGCCTGACCCTGGGGACCAAGCAGGCCATTGCTGTGGACCGCCACCAGCGCACGTCCAACCCCTTCATTTTCGCCGCCGGTGACTGCGCCGAGGCGTATCACCTGGTGACCAGGAGCGGGGCCTATATACCCCTGGCCCTGGCCGCCAACCGCCACGGCCGGGTGGCGGGCGCGAACATCTGCGGCCAGACGGAGAAGTCCCAGGGCATTTTAGGCACCTCGGCCATGAAAATCTTTGACCTGGCCCTGGCCCGCACCGGCGTGGGGCTGGAGGAAGCCCAGCGGGCGGGCTTTAAAGACGTGGTCAAGACCATCGTTCAGCAAAATTCCAAGCCCGGATATTACCCCGGGTCGGCCAAGGTCACGGTGGTGATCATTCACGAAAAGCTCACCGGCCGTCTTCTGGGGGGGCAGTTGGCGGGCACGGTGGAGGCCGTGGGCCAGCGCATCAACACCCTGGCCGCCGCCCTCACGGCGGGTATGACCGTCAAGGAAGTCGCCGCCATCGACACGGCCTATGCCCCGCCTTTTTCCACGGTCCATGACCCGGTGGTCATTGCCTGTGAAGTGGCGGCCAAAAATTCGAAGAAATAATTTTTGAAAAAACAGCCTCCCGGAAAAGGGCCGCCACAGCGGCCCTTTTCCCGCATCAGCATCTAAAATAAGGGAAGCGGCGGGGGAGAATACGATATGCAATTACATATTATTAACCCGGCAACTTTAGAAGTTGCTTCTCGGCCACTGAAGTCCAGTGATTTCGGGCTTTGGCGAAATCACGGGTACGACTTATTTTGTTGCCGGAGTAATAATGCGGTTTGGTCGGTTATGGCTTTTCATGATTTCTTAATTTGGCGGAGGGAGTAGGATTCGAACCCACGGAAAATATTATTGATATTGTTTGAATTTTATATAGATCATAACGTTTTATGCCCCCCACTAATGCCCCAAAACCAGGAACCCCCTTCCGGGGGCTCCTGGTCAATGCTGGGCCGGACCACCCGGCG
>JAVBTP010000281.1:0-5154 GCA_031556115.1 Candidatus Adiutricaceae bacterium | reverse complement strand
CGTCCTTGACCACTCTGATGTTGGCCTGGTAGCCTTCCGCGGCCCGCACCAATTTGGCGGCCGCCCTGGCGTGAAGCCCCAGGCGGTTTTTTATGATCAATTCACCCGAACTGCTTTCAGATCCGCCCATAATCATCCGCTTTCTTCTATGAGTCTTCTTTCGGTCGTCCTTACGGTTTCGGGACATCCCTCAATGGCCCAGTCGGTCCAGAGCGAGCAGGAGAATACTGGCCACGATCACCAAAAAAATCGGGTACCAATAGTTCATCACCCGGGTCTTGGCCGACAGGAGGCGTAACAAGAGAACGCACACCACCACCGCGGCGGTTGTCAGCCACAACCGAGTCAACGAGAGCGATCCGCTGTTGGCCAGGCCAGCCCGGGTGGACAGCAAAATAACCGTTGAGGCTCCGGCCACCAGAGCCACCGTGCGTTTGATGTTGTGGGCCAGCCGCTGAATTTTCAGCTTGAACAGGAGATCAATGACATTCTCGCCCTGGCGGTAGCCCAAAAAGAGGCCGAGGAAGCGGGCCGGCAGGGCCGGCAGACAAAACAATATGGGCAGCAGCCAGGGCATCCACCAGGTTCCCAGTGACAATACCGCCCACACCGCGGCCAGACAGCAAAACGGCAGCCAGGAATGCCAAAACAGGGCGTCGCCCATGGCGGCCAACGTGCGGCTGAGGTTGGCGACCACCCGCTGGCTTTCGTTAAGCGCCAAACGCCCGGCGGCCATCTCTTCTTCCAGCCGGATAACCACCCCAATGGCCATACCGCTGGCAATGGGGTTGGTGTTGAAAAAATCCAGGGCGCGGAGCCGGGCGCGTCGGAGCCCTTCACCCGGGCCGTGAATCTTTTTCAAAGCCGGATCAATGCTGGCGGCCAAGCCGAGATTCTGCTGCCCCTGGTCATTCCAGGAGGCCTCCAGAAACAGACTCCGCCACGCCACCAGACCCAGGGTGGAATAAGGCAGTCGTTCGCTCAATTTCCCGCCGCTCTTCGGCCGGAGGCCCCGGCCTTTGCCCGAATAAGAAAACGTTTCTCAGGTGTGTCCGCAAAGCCTAATTATTATAGCACAAATGAAGGTTGGTGGCACTTTATTTTAATATGGACAATTTGATATTGTATTCAGTCGCGCGACCAGATAAGCAAGCCCGCTTTTTCGGATTGCTGAAAACCGGCCTCCCGCAGGAGGGCCAGGGCCAGTTCGTCGGGATAGGCGCTCCGGAGCACCAGGCGCTGGATGTCCAGGTTCAGGATCAGCTTGGTGCAGATGGCGCAGGGCTGGTTGGTGCAATACAGGGTGGCGGACTTCACGGCCACCCCGTATTGGGCGGCCTGGAGAATGGCGTTCTGCTCGGCGTGGATGGCCCGGCAGATTTCATGCCGTTGGCCGGAGGGGATTTTCAATCGCTCCCGGAGACAGCCCACCTCCAGGCAATGCGGCAGGTCCTTGGGCGCACCGTTATAGCCGGTGGCCAAAACTCGGCGGCCGGCCACCAAAATGGCGCCCACCCGGCGCCGCAGGCAGGTCGAGCGGGTGGCCGCCAGTTCGGCCAGGCGCAGGAAATACTCGTCCCAGTCCGGCCGGTGGTCGGGTCCAGTATTGACCGGTTTCGGCGAAGAGAGGGAACAAAAAATTTCGGACACCGGGGTCCTCCTTGGGGGGGGCGGTCGGCCGCCCGGCTCTATGGCGAGAGGAAAGCGAAAGCCGCATTTCCGTTTTCCGATCCGGAGCTTCGTTTTCGCCGCTTTGAGCGAAAAACAAGGCGGTACGCAGTACTCGGTCATCGATGCGCGCCGGGAGGCGTCAACGGCCGCCGAAAAGGTCTACAGTTCAGGGTAGAGCGGAAAATTCCGGCAGAAATCCTCCACTTTGCGGCGGATTTTCTTCAGCCGGGCTTCGTCGTCCGGCCGGCGCAGAGCTTCGATGATGAATTCCGCCACTTGTTCCATGTCGGTTTCCTTCAGCCCCCTGGTGGTCAAGGCCGGGGTGCCCAGCCTGAGGCCGGAGGTGACGGAGGCGGGCTGGGGGTCGAAGGGAATGGCGTTTTTGTTGGCGGTGATGCCGGCCTGGTCCAGAGCCGTTTCCGCCTCTTTTCCGGTCAAATTTTTGCCGCGGAGATCCACCAGAAGCAAATGGGTGCTGGTGCCGCCCGAGACCAGGCGGAATCCGGCTTCGGCCAGACTGCCGCCCAGCCGTTCGGCGTTGAGGAGCACCTGCTGCTGATAATCCATGAATTCGGGGCTCAGGGCCTCGCCCAGGGCCACGGCCTTGGCGGCTATCATATGCATCAGGGGGCCGCCCTGAAGGCCGGGGAAGACCTGGGCGTCGACGGCGCGGCCTACGGCGCTTTTACAGAGGATCAGCCCGCCTCGGGGGCCGCGCAGGGTCTTGTGGGTGGTGCTGGTGACGATGTCGGCCAGATCCACCGGCGAAGGGTGGAGGCCCGCGGCCACCAGGCCGGCGAAGTGGGCCATATCCACCATCAGGACGGCCCCGGCCAGGTCGGCGGCTTCCCGGAACTTGGCAAAATCGATGGTCCGGGGGTAGGCCGATCCGCCGGCGACGATGACCTTGGGCTTCATCTGTTCGGCCTTGGCCAGGAGGTCTTCGTAATCGATAAGCTCGGTATCCCGACGCACGCCATAGGAGTGGACGGTATACAGCCGCCCGGAAAAACTGACCGGAGACCCGTGGGTCAGGTGCCCCCCATGGGCCAGGCTCATGCCCAAGAGGGCGTCCCCGGGGCTCATGGTCGCGAAATAGGCGGCCATGTTGGCCTGGGAGCCGCTGTGGGGCTGCACGTTGACGTGTTCGGCCTGGAAGAGCTTGCGGGCCCGGCTGATGGCCAGGCTTTCCATCTGGTCGGCGAATTCGCAGCCGCCGTAATAGCGGCGGTCCGGATACCCTTCGGCGTACTTGTTGCTGAAGATCGACCCTCCGGCCGCCAAAACCGCCGGTGAGGCAAAATTCTCAGAGGCGATGAGTTCGAGGTTGTTCCGTTGCCGTTCCAGTTCGCCCTTGATGATGGCGGCCACCCGGGGATCCCGTTGATCCAGTATATTTTTCATCGCGGCACCCCCTCGGGATTTTAAAACTTATCCAGGCGGGCTTGATGGCGGCCGCCTTCATACGCGGTGGCCAGGAACACCTCGACAATGGCCAGGGCCAGGCCTTCGCCCACCACCCGTTCCCCCAGGGCCAGGATGTTGGCGTTGTTGTGGGCCCGGGCCATGCGGGCCAGAAATTCGTGGTCGCAGGACGCGGCCCGGACGCCCCTGATCCGGTTGGCGGCCATGGCCATACCCGTGCCCGTGCCGCAGATCAGAATGCCCAGGTCGAATCGTCCGGCCGCCACCGCCGTGGCTACAGCGGTGGCGTAGTCGGGATAGTCGACCCGTTCGAGGGCGTCGGGCGGCCCCATATCCTCGACCGCCAACCCTTGATTGGTCAGGTGCTCCAGTACCGCCGCTTTCAGGCGGCGGCCGGCATGGTCGCAGGCCAAGGCTATTTTCATGATTTCCCTCACACCGCCTTGAAAATCAAGCAGCCGTTGGTGCCGCCAAAGCCGAAGGAATTGCTCAGCGCCGCCTTGACCCGAGTCGCGCGGGCCTGGTGGGGCACATAGTCCAGATCGCATTGGGGATCGGGGTTATCCAGGTTGACGGTCGGGGGCAGGATCCCCTCTTTCATGGCCATGACCGAAATGACCGCCTCCACCCCGCCGGCCGCGCCCAAAAGGTGGCCGATCATGGACTTGGTGGAACTGACGGCCAGCTTGTAGGCGTGGTCGCCGAACACGCTTTTGATGGCCTTGGTCTCGATGACGTCGTTGAGGTCGGTGGAGGTGCCGTGGGCGTTGATATAGCCGATATCCCCGGGCGCCACCCCGCAAGCCGCGGCATCGTCCAGGGCGGCCCGCATGGCCAGAAGCGCGCCCTCGCCGTTTTCAGGCGGGGCGGTCATGTGAAAAGCGTCGCCTGAGGCCCCAAAGCCCGCCACCTCGGCGTAAATGTGCGCGCCCCGGGCCGTGGCCCGTTCCCACTCCTCCAGGACCAGCATACCCGCGCCCTCGCCGATCACAAAGCCGTCGCGGTCCCGGTCAAAGGGCCGGCTGGCCCGCGTGGGCTCGTCATTGCGGGTGGAGATGGCTTTCAGCGCATTGAAACCGGCGAACGTCAGGGGCGTTATGACCGCTTCGGCGCCGCCCGCGAACATGACCTGGTATCCGTTGTCGCGAATCTGCTGATAGGCCCAGCCTATGGCGTGGGTGCCGGCCGCGCAGGCGGTGGAGACCACGAAGTTGGGGCCCTTGAGCCCCAGTTCGATGGCCACCTGGCCCGGGGCCATATTGGGAATCATCATGGGGATGAAAAAGGCGCTGACCCGGTCGGGCCCTTTGGTCAGCAAAACCTCGTGGTTGGCGGCGATGGAGCCCAGGCCCCCCAGGCCGCAGCCCATGGCGCAGCCGGCCAGGGGCGCCAGTTCCTCGTCAATGACCAGGCCGCTGTCTTCCAGGGCCATCTTGCCCACGGCCACCGCATATTGGATGAAGGGGTCGAACCGTTTGACCGCCTTTTTATCCAAAAAGTTTTCAGGGACGAAACCCTTGATTTCACCGGCGATGGTGGTTTTATGGCCGGTGGAGTCGACTTTGGTGACAGGTCCGATGCCGCTGCGGCCCTCCACCAGGCCCTTCCAGGAACTGGCCAGGTCGTTGCCCAGCGGAGTTACGATACCGAGTCCGGTCACGGCCACCCGTTTGGGGGCTTGAGTTCTGACCATTGAGGCCTCCTTCGGGGCCGTTCCCTCGATACCGAGGGGTGGCCCGATGCAAAATTCCGACGCGGCCGGGTTGTCTCTGGGCCGGGCGGTCGGCGCAACACGGAAAAGGCGGGCGCATATGAAAAAAGGAAATCGACCTCGAGACGGTCTCCGCACCCGCGCCAGGCGAACCATACGAAACGGCCGACCGGCGCCGTTTGTGAATCCGGTCGCCGCTCGGCCTTTATCATGGGGGAGCCTCTAGGGTCCAGGCGCCGGAATAGCCAGCGCTCGTTCAACATGCCAGTCCACGTCCAACAGACTTCACGGCCGGATGCCGATTGACTCCCAGAGGCGCCCTTGAACCGTCGGCTGGCTTATTTGGA
>JAVBTP010000003.1:0-6352 GCA_031556115.1 Candidatus Adiutricaceae bacterium | reverse complement strand
TGAGTATGAATTGCGCCGGGGCCGTGACGATTGGGCCAAAAGCCGGGAAGAGGAATTGAATGTCTGGTGCCAGGAACGCGGCCGGGGCCCCCTTTCCGCCCCCGTGCCGGCCCGGCCGCCGGCTCTTGATTTGGCCGGGCTCAAGGATAAATTCGTTGGACAGCGGGCCTTTGTGGTCGGCAGCGGGCCTTCCCTGCGGCGGATGAAGCTTGATCGCCTCAAAAAAGAAATCACTCTGGGAGTCAACGGCGTCTTCATGATGGGCCTGACCCCGACTTTCCATCTGGCTGACGAAAAGCGGGTGGCCGCCGATGTGCCGGGCGCCGCCAGGCTGGCCCCGCTCTCCGGGCCGGTCAAAATCTATGGTCCGGAACTGGCGTCCTGGCTGGGGGCGGACGGGGAAACCATTTTTCCCAACCTCATCCCTGACCCTGGCCCGCGTTTTGGCGGCCCCTACTTTTCGGTTGATGCCGCCGCCCGGCTCTGGTCGGGCGGTTCGACTCCCTACCTGAGTTTGCAGCTGGCTTATTATCTCGGTTTCAGTGAAGTGTTTCTCATCGGTTTCGACCACACTATGCCTCAAAATGCCGGGGTGGCGGCAACGGAGGCCGGATACCGAAAGGCCGGGCGGGCCTTCGAACTGGCCGGCCGCCGCCTGGTCAACGCCACCCCCGGCGGCCGTTTGGAAATTTTCGAACGGGTCGATTTTGAGGGGATTTTTGAAAAGGGCGGCCCCGCCACGGTGGAAGGCCGCCTGGGAGTGGACTGGCTGGCTGACTGGCGGCAAAAGGCCAAAAAAAGGCTGGTTTCGCGACGCCAGCGGCGTCCGGCTCCGGAAGTGGCGGTCATCGTCCCGGTGTACAACGTTGAAGCTTATGTTCATAAAGCGTTGACGTCCATTATGAACCAGACGTTCGAGGATCTGGAAATCATTGTGGTGGATCAGTCCGATGACGCCGGGCCGGAGATTATTCGCCGGTTGGCCGAAGAAGACCCGCGCATCCGGGTGCTGCGGCAGGAAGAAAAATCCCCCGGCCTGGCCCGCAACCGGGGGCTGGCCGCTTCTTCAGCCCCTTGGCTGACTTTTGTCGACGCCGACGATTTCGTGGAACCGGACCTGGTGGGGAGCCTTTGGCGCGAAGCCACGAAGGAAGGGCTCGACCTGGTCAACGGCCTCGTGGCCATTGACGAAGACGGCCAGGATCGATATGAGGAATATAACCAAGGCGTATACCAGACCCCACAGGAAGCGGTGAAGGATCTCTTGCGGGGCGCCCATAGTGGCATGGTTTGCGGGCGCCTCTATCGCCGAAACCTTTTCACTGACAAATGCTTGGCTTTCCCTGGCGGTTTGTTTGAGGATCTGGCTTTGGTCTATCGCTTGTACCTGGAAGCGGAGCGGGTGGGGACGGTGAGCCGCTCTCTCTATCACTGGCGATGGCGGCCCGGCTCCCGCACCCTCAGTATGAGCCGGAAGCACATGACCGATGTATTCGCCGTCATGGATTCACGTTATGACTTTCTCAAGGCGGAGCCTGGTTTATGGGAAAAGTATAAGGAAGACTATTGCCAAGGCCTATGGAGCCTGTTGAATTGGCTGCGTCTCGGGTTAGCCGGCCAGGCTGATTTGACCAAAGAATTGATGCTGAACATTATTAAGCGGGATCTCTATGGGCGCCAGTTGTTGGACTCCATAAAGGACCAGCGAACTGCGGCCCTGGCCCGAGCGGTTCTGGAGCCGCTGTTGTTCCCGGCCGCATTGAAGGAGACGGATTCATGAAAGAGTCTTCCCTGTCGGTTCCTCAAGCTGAAGCCCTTTTTCTGCTGTCGGAGGATCTTATCGACCAATCTCCGGCCACAGCCATGGAAGTCTTGGGCTATTCATCCAAGCTGGGTCTTGGGCTGGGTTGGCATTATCTCCTGGACCTGACTTGGGTGTTGGACCGTCTGGCCCTCCCGCCCCCAGCCCGGATTCTGGACGCCGGCGGCGACCAGGGCCTTTTGCAGTATATTCTAGCCCTGCGGGGCCATCAGGTGGTCAGTGCCGACGCCCTTATTCGCGATAACCCGCAGCGCCTGGAAAAGCTGGTCCGGGTCAAAAAATCGGGCAGCCAAGAAGCCCTGGATTTAGCCTACACCAAACATCGCGGGGGGGCCGGCCAAATGCGGGCCGAACTGACCCCGGCCCGGGCGGCTATCGAACCAGGGGAGGTGGAGTTTCACTGCTGTGATCTGGAGCATCTGGAACATGTTTCCGACAACGAGTTCGACGCCGTGGTCTCCATTTCGGCTCTTGAGCACAATCCGCCGGACAAGGTCAAAGCTATTATGGGCGAACTGCGCCGGGTGGCCAAAAATGGCGCGCCGATGCTCATCACTATTTCCATGGCCGAACAGCCACGCCTCGATGAGCCGAGCCTGAGCTGGCTTCTGGACGAGGCCGGGGTGGTGGAGGCGTATGGATTGGCCCCCGGATATCAGACCAACTGTGAACAGTTGCCAGCCTGGCTTGAGAAGATACAAGAATCGCCCCGTCTGGCCCGTTGGCTGGGGGCCTTCCACTTTCATAGCGGGAAAAATGGTATGCCCTGGGGGGTCTGGAAGCCCACCTATCTGCCGGCGGCCATGCTGATTTTTAATCGCCAGGGCTGAGTGTCCGATATGAACGTTCAAATCACCGCTCTTCTGCCGATGAAGGGGCATTCCGAACGGGTGCCGGGCAAGAATTTGAGGGATTTCGCGGGCAAACCGCTGGGCCGCTGGGTTCTCGACACCCTGGCCCGGTCGCCCTATATCGCCGAGGTGCTCGTGGATACCGACAGCCCGCGCATCGCCGAAATGGTTTCTTCAGTCCCCAAGACCAGGGCGGTGGACCGGCCGGCGCGGCTGCGGGGAGATATGGTGCCGATGAACGACATCCTGGCCCATGATCTGGCCCTGGCCGCGACCGGGCATTTTTTGCAGACCCACGCCACCAATCCCTTGTTGACGATGGCCGCCGTCGAGGCGGCCATCGGGGCCTATTTCGAGGGGTTGGGCCAATATGATTCCCTCTTTTCGGTCACCGCCCGCTACGCCCGCTTTTACCGGCCGGACGGGCGGCCGGTGAACCACAACCCCGAAGAGCTCCTGCGGACCCAGGACCTGGAGCCCCTTTATGAGGAAAATTCCTGTTTGTATCTCTTTTCGCGCGAATCCTTCCTGGCGGCCGGCGGCCGGCGCATCGGCCGACGGCCCCGGATGTACCCCATATCCTCTCTGGAAGCGGTGGATATCGACACCGAGGAGGATTTCGCCCTGGCCGAAGCCCTGATGGAAAGGATTCCGAAACCATGAAAACGAACGCCGAAATTCGCGCCGCCCTCAAGCGGGGGGAGGCCACCATCGGCACCTGGCTGCAGTTGCCCTGCCCCGACGCGGCTGAAGTCATGGCCCGCCAGGGCTATGACTGGGCGGCGGTGGACCTGGAGCACGGGGCTTTTACCCGTTCCGATCTGCCGAACATCTTTCGCGCCTTGGAGCGCTGGGGCACGGCGCCTTTTGCCCGCCTCCTCTCCGCCGAGCCGGATCACGTCAAAGCGGCCTTGGACAGCGGGGCGGCCGGGCTGATTTTGCCCATGATCGAGTCTCGGGCCCAGTTGGACCGGGCGGTTACCGCGGCCCTGTACCCTGGCGGCCGGGAGTTCCCCAACGGACGGCGGGGGGTGGGTTTCGCTCGGGCCAACGCCTATGGTGACGGGTTGTCCGCCCACCTGGACCCTGAGGGCGGGCCGGGCCGCGAGGTTGTTCTGGTGGCCCAGATTGAGGATGTGCGGGCCCTGGGGGAATTGGACGGCATTTTGGGCCACCCCCGACTGGACGCCTATATGATCGGCCCCTATGACCTGTCGGCCAGCCTGGGACGGCCCGGCGATTTTCAGCATCCGGATTTTCAGGCGGCGGTGGCGGCCATCGCCGCCTGCGCTGAAAAATATGGCCTGCCCAAGGGTTTTCATGTGGTGCATCCCGATCCGGTGGAGTTGCGAGGGAAGCTGGACGAGGGGTATCGTTTTCTGGCCTATGGCGTTGATGCCGTGTTTCTGCATTCGGGGGCCCGGTGTCCCCTGGCCGGCTCTTGAATGGTGGGGAGGTAAAGGAAGTTTATGACTCCTTCACCCGCCTCGATCATTCCTCCGGAATTCGATGGAATATTCTCCTCGCCGGTCGGGATTGTCAGCGACTATGGCCAGGCGCCCGAATATTGCGGCACTCGGTGTTTTCCCGACCACTCGCCTCCTCCGGAAGATTACGAAATCCAGATTCTGGGGAAGCGACCGGAGACTATTCCCGTCAAGGCGAAATACGCCCGGGTGCCGGTGCCCCAAGTCCATGAACTGTCGCATCCTCTGTGGTATGACGGTTTCATTTTTTCTCAAACCGGCGATCTGTTCGTGGACAGCGCCCGTGAATATCTGGAAGAGCCCCTGCGAATAACTTGTTTCAGGGGGCTGGATAACCAAGAACCCAGACCTCATGAGGGCGGCCTGTTCCTTATGCCTCCGCCCCGCCGGAAACAGATGGAGACGAAACGGTATGGCGGCCAATACATGCCTTTTTTCACCATCAACCACTATGGGCATTACCTGATGGAGTCAGTGTCGATGCTCTGGGTTCTGGAGCACGGCCTCAAGCCTGCTTTGATTCTTCATAACGCCTTGTCGCGGGTGCCTGATTGCCTTCTGGGCCTGGTGGAACCTTTCGGTCTGGATGAGAGTTCTTTTATCATCCCCGAGCCGTTTGCCAGTTTCGAGACCGTTTTCATGCAGCGCCGTTCGTATATGCACCGCCATTATTTCGGCTTGGCCGCCCAGAAGGTGTTTTATCGAATTGCCGAATACTATGCCCAACCGGACGATCAGTGGCCGAAACGGATTTACCTCTCCCGGCGAAAGATGGGTACCAGGCGCCTCTTGAACGAAGCGGAGTGCGAGGAACTTTTTCAGCGCTATGGCTTCACGGTGGTCAATCCCGAGGAACTGACCGTGGCCCGGCAGGCGGCCCTGTTCGCCCGGGCCACCCATGTGGCCGGCCCCCAGGGTTCGGCCCTGCACAACCGGGTGCTTTCATTGGAGCCGAGAGGCCTGAAGGTGCTTATCCTGGCCATGCCGCCTCTGTTCACCCCTTTTCCCATGATAGAGCGGGTGTATGGCCGCCCGGCGACGGTCGTTATGGGGCGGCCGGTTTTTCAGTCCCCGGTCCACTATGAGGCGAGCACCTGGACCATGCCTCTGGACAATCTGGAAATCGGTCTCCGGCAATGGCTGGACTCATAGAAAGAAGATGAAAAATGAACCTCACCTCCGCGTTGATAAACGATCTGGCCCACGATTTGACGGCGAAAACCTATCTGGAAATTGGGGTGCAAAAAGGAGACACCTTGTTTGCGGTGGATCTGCCGTTCAGGGTCGCCGTCGATCCCCATTTCCGATTTTCTCTTGCGAAACACAAAAAAGACGGGCTTTTTTACTTTTCCCAAACGTCCGACGATTTTTTTGCCGCCTGGCCGGACCCGGCTTTGACTCAATATATGGCCGGCCACAATCTGCCGTCGAATTTTGACCTGGTGTATATCGACGGCCTGCACACTTTCGAGCAGGCCTATCGTGACCTGGAAAACAGCCTGCGGCATACCCATGAGAAGGCCATCATCATCCTGGACGACACCGTGCCCAGTGATCCCTACAGTGCCGTGCCTTGCCAGGCGGCTTCTCTGGAATTTCGTCGGTGGGCCGGTCTGGCCGGTTCTCCCTGGCATGGAGACGTGTATAAAGTGGTTATGGCTATCCATGATTTTCATCCCGAGTTGTCCTACTGCACGGTGATGGGCCGGGGCAATCCCCAGACCCTGGTCTGGAGGGCGCCCCGGCATCCGAATCGGCGGCCGGTTTTTTCCTCCCTGTCTGAGATCGCTCGCCAGGATTACTTTAGTTTTTTGCAATACGCCGAACTGTTCCAACCCGTGGGGCCGGCTGAATTCAAGGGGTTACTGGGGCAAAGTCTGGCTCCGCTCGGGAAGGAGCGGAACCCGGAGGCCTGGCGGCGGATGGTTTGTCCGGTACAACTCGCGCCGGCCGCCTTTAACGTTTGTTTGGAGCGGATGCTGGAAACGGATGAGCCGCGGGCGTTCTGGGGGGGGGGCGCTTGCCTCCGGCGGTATGCCAGGCCTGAAGGGCTGGCCCACCCGAATATTCACCTGGTGGACTCCGTGTTAATCGGTGAAACCTTTGGCGCCAAATCTTTTGAGTCGCCGGAAGTCATCCGGCGGTTGGGCATCGACCGGGTGATCATTTCCGTGGCGCGGGACACGAACGCC
>JAVBTP010000274.1:0-3020 GCA_031556115.1 Candidatus Adiutricaceae bacterium | reverse complement strand
GAGAGCACCACCGAGCCGTTCAAATGGGCAAACGTGGTGGCCGGGGCCGGGTCGGTCAAGTCGTCGGCGGGCACGTAGACGCACTGCACCGAAGTGATGGAGCCTTTATTCGTGGAAGTGATGCGTTCCTGCAACTCCCCGAGGTCGGTGGCCAGGGTGGGCTGATAACCCACTGCCGAGGGCATGCGGCCCAGAAGCGCCGAGACTTCGCTGCCGGCCTGGGTGAAACGGAAGATGTTGTCGACGAACAACAGCACGTCCTGTCCTTCTTCATCACGGAAATACTCGGCCGCGGTGAGGCCGGAGAGGGCCACCCGGGCGCGGGCGCCCGGCGGCTCGGTCATCTGGCCGTAGACCAGGGCGGCCTTGTCCAGAACGCCGCTTTCGCGCATTTCATTATACAAGTCGGTGCCTTCACGGGTGCGCTCGCCGACACCGGCGAAAACCGAAATACCGCCGTGGTGCATGGCGATGTTGTGGATCATTTCCATCATAATGACGGTCTTGCCCACGCCCGCGCCGCCGAAGAGGCCCATTTTGCCGCCGCGGGGAAAAGGCACCAGGAGGTCTATGACTTTGATGCCGGTTTCCAGAACCCGAACCGAGGTATCCTGGGCGGTGAACTCGGGAGCCGGCCGGTGAATGGGGTAATACTTGGTGGCGTTCACGGGGCCCTTGCCGTCGACGGGCTTGCCGACCACGTTCAAAACCCGGCCCAGGGCCTCTTTGCCGACCGGCATGGCGATGGGCCCGCCCGTGTCTTTGGCGATCATGCCCCGCACCAGGCCATCGGAGGTGTCCATGGCGATGGTGCGCACCACGTTGTCGCCCAGATGCTGGGCCACTTCCAGAACCAGGTTGTCCGGCTGGTCGTCGATGGCCGGATTGGTCGCCAAAAGCGCGCTCAGAATTTGCGGCAGTTGCCCTTCGGGAAAGGCCACGTCAATAACCGGGCCGATGACCTGGATTATTTTACCTTCGTTCATTATGCAGATACCTCCAGCCTTCGTTGCGAAGGGTTGCTATTCTCCAGCCGGCCGTTCGTTTGACAGAGGCCGACGCATTTATCTTCTAAGCCGCGGCCAGGGCCTCCGAGCCGTTGACGATGTCCAGAAGTTCGTTGGTGACCGCCGCCTGCCGGAGCTTATTGTAAACCAGAGTCAGGTTTTCAATAATTTCCTTGCAGTTCTTGCTGGCGTTATCCATGGCCTGCATCCGGGCCGCGTTTTCGCTGGTGGTGGATTCCAGCATGGCCTGGAAAATCATGATCGCCAGACTGCGGGGAATGAGGCGGCCAAAGAGGGTGGCCGGGTCGGGCTCCACCAGATACCCATAGCCGGTACCGCGATGGAGGTGACTGTCGTCTTTTTTTTCAGCCGCTTCATGTTTTAAAGGCAGAAACGGACCGAAAGTCGGCTCCTGCTTGGCCACGCTGTGGAACTTGGTGGTCAGAAGCCAGACTTCCTTGAATTCTCCGGCTAAAAATTCCTTGGTCAGGGTCTCGGATATCTCCTGGGCCAGAAGATAGTCGAAATTGCCTATGACGCCGGTCATGGCGTGGCTGATTTCCACTTTGCGGCGCTGATAATAATCCTTCAGTTTACGGCCCACCAGAAACAGGGAAACCTCATAGCCAGCCTCGCGAAACCCTACGATCTTCTTATCCAGCAAATGAAAGAGGTTCGTGTTGAAACTGCCGCAGAGGCCGCGGTCCGAAGCGAACGCCAGAATCGCGATTTTTTTGGAATCCTGATTGGTGGTCAGGAGAGGGTGTTCCACCCCTCCCGACTGTTCGCCTATGGTATCCATCAGGCGATGGTGCTCGTCGGCATAGGCCCGAAAGCTTTCCGTGCGCCCCTGGGTGGAACGCAGCTTGGAGGCGGCCACCATGTTCATGGCCTTGGTCAGCTTCTGGGTCTGCTTGACGGCGCGTATCTGGCGCTTGATGTCTTTGAGCGAAGCCATGTGTTTTTCCCATCCTGATGCTTTGGCGATACAGCCCGGCCTTCATACTGAATAAAGCCGGCCAAGGGGAGCCGTCGAGGGCCGGGCCACCCGCTCCCTTACGCGGCGGGAGTGAAAATGGTGCCGAATTCAGTCAGCGCTTCCTTGATCTTGGCGTCCACCTCGGGGGAAATATCCTTGGCTTCTTTGATTGAAGCCAGGATCTGGGGATATTTGGATTCGATGAATTCAAACATCTGCCTTTCATATTCCAGAACCGAGGAAACGGGGAATTTGTCCAAGAAACCCCGAGTGCCGGAGTAGAGGGTCAGAACTTCATTTTCCGCGGGCATGGGCTGGTATTGGGGCTGCTTCAAAAGCTCGACCATGCGCTGGCCCCGGTCGATCTGGGCCTTGGTGGCCTTGTCCAGGTCGGAGCCGAACTGGGCGAAGGATTCCAGTTCACGGAACTGGGCCAGATCCAGGCGCAGGGTGCCGGCCACTTTTTTCATGGCCTTGGTCTGGGCGGCCCCGCCGACCCGGCTGACCGAGATGCCGACGTTAATGGCCGGCCGCACGCCGGAGAAGAAAAGGTTCGGCTCCAGGAAGACCTGGCCGTCGGTAATGGAAATGACGTTGGTCGGAATAAAGGCCGACACGTCACCGGCCTGGGTCTCGATGACCGGCAGAGCGGTGAGGGACCCGGCCCCCAACTCGTCACTGAGCTTGGCCGAACGTTCCAGAAGGCGCGAGTGGTTGTAAAAGATGTCGCCGGGATAGGCTTCGCGGCCCGGCGGACGGCGAAGCAGCAGGGAAACCTGGCGGTAGGCCACCGCCTGCTTGGACAGATCATCATAGATGATCAGGGCGTGCTTACCCCGGTCGCGATAGTATTCGCCCATGGAGGTGCCGGCGAAGGGCGCGATGTACTGCAGGGTGGCCGGGTCGGAGGCGGCGGCGCAGACCACGATGGTGTAGGCCATGGCCCCGTGTTTTTCCAGATTGGCCACCACCTGGGCCACGGTGGATTTTTTCTGCCCCACGGCCACATAGATGCAGACCACGTCCTGGCCTTT
>JAVBTP010000024.1:0-9881 GCA_031556115.1 Candidatus Adiutricaceae bacterium | reverse complement strand
TCCTGGTCAGGCTGGGCCACCTGAGCCCCGGGTTCCGCCATCTGGTGGACATTCACGGGCTGGCCGAACTGAAGGCCGGCCGGCTGGAGGGCGGAAAGCTCATCTTGGGCTCGGGCCTGACGTTCAGCGAGATCATGGATTCCCCTTTGGTGCGGGAACATATCCCGGTGCTGGGCGAGGCCTGCGCCACGGTGGCCGGTCCCCAGATCCGCAACATGGGCACCATCGGCGGCAACATCGCGGGCGGGGCCACCAGCGCCGACACGGCCGCCCCCATGCTGGTTCTGGAGCCGGAACTGATCGTCGAAGGCCCGGCCGGGACCCGGCGGGCCAGTATTCTGGGCTTCCACACCGGCCCCGGCCAGGTGGCCCTGGAACCGGGGGAAGTGCTCACCGGTTTTGTTTTCGGCCTGGAAAAACTGGGCGGCTTAGGCGCCTCGTATTACAAATACGCCATGCGTTCGGCCATGGATATCGCCACCATCGGCTGCGCGGCCGGGGTGAGGATGGAGGGCGGGATCATGGCCGACCTGCGCCTGGCCCTGACCGTGGCCGCGCCCACGCCCATCCGCTGCCGGGCGGCCGAGGCGGCCGGCCAAGGCCGCCCTCTTACTGACGAAACCCTGGCCGAAGTTGTCAAAGCCTTGGACGGGGACATCAAGCCCCGCACTTCGTGGCGGGCCACCAAGGAATTCCGGGCCCGCATCGTCAAGGCCCTGGCCGAGCGGATGATCCGCGCGGCGGCCGAACGTTCCGTTTCGTTATAAAAATAATTATTATTTTTATAGCGAGACAGGCCAATTTTACCATAGGGGGAATCGACCATGACGACGACCATCACCCTGCATATCAATGGCCGGAACCATGAAGTGGCGGTGTCTCCCGGCCGGTCCCTGGCGGAGGTCCTGCGGGCTTTGGGCTTCACCGGCGTCAAGGAAGGCTGCGGGGTCGGCGAATGCGGGGCCTGCAACGTGCTCCTGGACGGCCGGCCCACCGATTCCTGCCTGACCCTGGCCGTGTGGGCCGACGGCCGCTGTGTGCGCACGGTGGAGGGCGAAGCCCGGCCCGGGGGCGAACTCTCCCAGGTGCAAAAGGCCTATGTGGAGGCCGGGGCCGTGCAGTGCGGTTTTTGCACGCCCGGCCTGGTCATGACCACCACCGCCTTTGTGGAGAAGAACCGGCACCGGGCCGCGGAAGTCACCCGCGAGGAAATCAAACGGGCCCACGCCGGGCACCTGTGCCGCTGCACCGGGTATGAAATGATCACCCAGGCCGTGGAACTGGCCTTGGGGCGTCGGGTCAAAGGGGCCGCCGAATGCCGCCCGGTGAGCCCGGCCAAAGACTGAACGATTTCCCGAGACGGCGCCATCATGCCCGGTCGGCGTTTGGCCCGGTTACGACCGGGCCCCGTCAAGCCACTAAAGCCATAATTAGAGATCCGGTGGCTAAACATATTCATTCTCGGCCGACCAAGTCCCGGTGATTTCGGGCTTTGGCGAAATCACGGGTATGACTTATTTGGTTGCCGGAGTGATAAAATCGCTCGGGCCCGAGGCCGGGACTTCGCGAGTGATCACTGGAACGGGGCATGTCCAGTCCGCCGCTCGAATGGAGTTGAAATATAGGTCCGGGGCGCGCCCTGGGCCATCGACACGAACCGCCGGCCGCCGGCCGGGAAACCTTCAACACTGGAGAGGTACGTAGAAATGGCTGAAAACACTGTCGCGGCCACCGGTCCCCTGGACCGTCTTTTCAAGCTCAACCAAAAGGGCACCACCGCCAGAACCGAGATCATCGCCGGCCTCACCACCTTCGTGGCCGTGGCCTACATCATCTTTGTCAACCCCAATATTCTGGCCGACGCGGGTATTCCCAAGACGGCGGCCATCGCCGCCACCATCTGGTCCACGATCATCGCCACCACCCTGATGGGCCTGTGGGCCAACTATCCGGTGGCCGTGGCTCCGGGCATGGGCCTCAACGCCTTTTTCGCCTACACCGCGGTTTTGACCTTTGGCCTGACCTGGCAGGCGGCTTTGGCGGCGGTCTTCATTTCCGGCGTGGTCTTCCTGGTTCTGACCCTCGGGGGCATCCGCCAGGCCATCATCCACTCGGTGCCCATGTGCCTGAAGCGCGCCATCGGGGTGGGCATCGGGGCCTTCATCGCCTTCATCGGCATGAAGACCGCCGGCATTGTGGTGGCCAGCCCGGCCACGCTGGTCACCGCCGGCCACGTGGCCAGCCTCGACTTCACCGAGGGCGCCCCGCTTTTGACCTGCATAGGCGTCGTGGTCACGGGCGTTCTGATGCGCTGGAACGTCAAAGGCGCCATGCTCATAGGCATACTGCTCACCACCATCCTGGGCATGATCACCGGAGCCTGCCCGGCCCCGGCGGGCCTGTCGAGCGTCATCAGCACCGACGTGCCCAGCCTCTTCGGCAAGGCCGGTGAATATGAAGGCACCTTCATGGCCCTGGACTTCGCCGGCGCCCTGTCCTTCGGCGTTTTTTCCATCGTCTTCACCTTCACCATCGTGGAACTCTTCGACAACATGGGCACCTTGATCGGCCTGACCAAGAAGGCCAAACTCATGAGGGAGGACGGCCACATCGAAAACCTCGACCGCGCCCTGACCACCGACGCCGTCGGCACCATGGTCAGCGCCGTGGTGGGCACCTCCACCGTGACCTCGTATGTGGAAAGCGCGGCCGGCGTGGCCGAGGGCGGCCGCACGGGCCTCACCGCCATCACCGTGGCCGTGTTGTTCCTGGTGGCCCTCCTTTTCGCGCCCCTGGTGGGGCTGGTGCCCGGTTTCGCCACGGCCCCGGCTCTGATCATCGTCGGCGCCCTGATGATGTCCGAAGTGGTTCACATCTGCTTTGACGACATCACCGACTCCATTCCCGTCTTTTTGACCATCATCATGATGCCCCTGACCTACAGCATCGCCAACGGCTTCGCTTTCGGCTTCGTCAGCTTCACCCTCCTGAAGATTTTTTCCGGACGGATCAAAGAAGTGAGCTGGGTCATGATGCTGGTGAGCGCGGCGTTTATTTTGAACTTTATATTACGCCTGCACTAAGAGGCCTTCACATCGAGAAGAATCGCTTCCCCTGGCGGGGTTCAGGCTCCGCCGGGGTAGGGTAAGCTTCGCCTCATCCCGAAAACCAGGGTGAAGACTGTACGGTGCAACACGTACGCCGACCCCGCAATTCGGTGAAACCGGCGTCCCTTACCGAATTGCCATTGAAAATCGACTCTTATTGAATTGCAATGTCTCCCTTTAAAATCCGCGCCTCATACGAGGTCTTGTTCAAATACAGCCACCAAACGAGAAAGGTAATGACCATGGCTGAATCCACTGAATTCAGAGACGCCTCCTGCGGCATCATTTTCGCGCTGGAAGACCGGCCGCCTTTTATCCAGGCCGCGCTGGCGGCTTTGCAGCACCTGATGTCCATGTTCATCAGCATCGGGGCGCCGCCGACCATCATCTGCAAAGCCCTAGGCATGCCCGACGAGATCGTCATCCACATGGCCTGCACCGCCTTTTTCGTCTCCGGCATCGGCACTTTCATCCAGACCAACCGCTTCGGCCCCTTGGGCTCGGGTCTGTTGAGCATTCAGGCCACCAGCTTTATTTTCCTGTCGGCCTTTATCGCCGTCGGTTTTTCCGCCAGGCAGGCCAATCCGGACATCACCGACCAGGAGATCGTGGCGGTCATGACCGGAGCGGTCATCATGGGCTCCTTCGTCCAGATGGCTTTGAGCCGGATGACCCACGTGCTGCGGGTGGTCTTCACCCCCCTGGTCTGCGGCATCACCGTGACCATGGTCGGCATCTCCCTCATCGCCGTGGGCATGGGCAACCTCATCGGCGGCCCCAATGTGGTCAAAGTGCTCACCGTTCGGGATCTGAATCCCGACAACATGGGAGCCATGCTGGAAGCCTTGAAGCAACTGCCCGACGTGTCTCCCATACTGGTGGAGAACATAACCAGCGCGGCCATGAACCTCAACTCGGTGGTCCTGCGCACCAATGACTTCGCCTCGGCCCAGAACGTCGGCCTGGGGGCCCTGGTGCTTCTGGTCATCATCGTCTTCAACTGCTTCAAAAGCCCGGTCCTGCGCATGTGCGCCATGGTCATCGGTTTTCTGGTGGGCACCCTGGCGGCCTATTTTATGGGCATGGTCGATTTTTCGACCGCCACCCGGGGTCTGTCGGTGATGAACATCCCCCATCCTTTCAAATACGGCGTTTCCTTCAGTTCGCTGACTTCCGGGGGCTTCATTTCCGTGGCCCTGCTGTATGTGGTCAGCACCATGGAGGCCACGGGCGATCTGGCGGCCACCTCCATGCTCTCCAAACGGCCCACCAGCGGGCCTGAATTCATCGGGCGCCTCAAGGGCGGCATTCTCTGCGACGGCTTCGCCTCCATGGTGGCCGGTATCTTCAACTCCTTCCCCATGGCCATTTTTGCCCAGAACAACGGCGTCATCCAACTCACGGGCAACGCCAGCCGCCACGTGGGCAAATATGTGGCCGTGTATCTCTTCGTCCTCGGCCTCTTCCCCATCGTCGGGGCCGTTTTTAACATCATCCCCGCCCCGGTTCTGGGGGGAGCCTTGATCCTCCTGTTCGGCATCATCACCGCCACGGGCATGCGCATCATCTTCAGCGAACCCGTGGGCCGCCGTTCGGTCCTGATCATCGGCATCTCCATCGGGGCCGGCGTGGGGGCCGCCCTGCAGCCCGACTTCGGCCACGCCCTGCCCGGCTGGGCCAAGGATCTGCTGCATTCGCCGGTGGCGGCCGGGGCCGTCGTGGCCATCCTGACCAACCTCCTGCTGCCCCGGTACAATGAGGAAGCGGTGGAATCCGAGGCCGTGCATTAAGAGCAGACCGGGGCTTCGTTCCCTGAAGCGGGCTTGGGGGGCGAGCCCGTTCTTTGAATGAGCGCCGCGGCCGAAGCGGCGGAGACGAATTGTAAACGCCTTCATTCGCTGTCGTTCTTGATTTTTGCGGCGAGCGGTTATTCGAAAGGAGTCTGCCATGGCCCGATCAGCTCTGCGCGGTTCGGTTTTGACCTTCACCCAGGATCCCTTTTTCAACGACCCGGCCGATTGTTACACGTTTTTCGAGGACGGCCTGGTCATCATCAGAGACGGCCGTATCGAGTCGGCCGGAGTGTACACCCCCCAGGCCGCCCAAGGCCTGACGGTGGAAAGATACCACGATTCCATCATCTGCCCCGGTTTCGTCGACTGCCACCTGCACTACCCCCAGACCCAGATGATCGGGGCCTATGGCGAGCAGTTGATCGAGTGGCTCAACACCTACACCTTTGTGGCTGAACAGGATTTCGCCGATCTGGACCACGCCCGCCGGGTGGCCCGGGTTTTTCTTTCGGAACTTCTGGGCGGCGGCACCACCACGGCCTCGGTGTATTGCACCGTGCATCCCCAGTCGGTGGAGGCCTTTTTCGAAATGTCCACGCAGGTCAAGACCCGGATGATCGCCGGCAAGGTGCTCATGGACCGTAACGCTCCCGAAGCGTTGCTGGACACGGCCGAAACCGGTTATGCGGACTCCCTGAAACTTCTGGAAAAGTGGCACGGCCAGGGGCGCCAACTGTATGCCGTCACCCCCCGTTTCGCCCCCACTTCAACTCCGGACCAGTTGCGCGCGGCCGCCCGGCTGTGGCAGGACCATCCGGGGACGTACCTTCAGACCCATCTCAGCGAGAACCTCGGCGAGTTGGCCTGGGTCAAGGAACTCTTTCCGGATTGCGGCCGTTATCTGGACGTGTATGAAAAATTCGGCCTCTTCGGCCCCCGCTCGATTTTCGGGCACTGCATCCATATCGGGGAAGAGGATTTCGCCGACTTCCACCGGGCCGGAGCCGCCATGGCCCACTGCCCGACCTCCAACCTTTTTCTGGGCAGCGGCTTTTTCCAACTCGTTGAAGCCAAGAAGCGGGAGAGGCCGGTCAAGGCGGGCTTGGGCACCGACGTGGGCGGGGGCACCAGCTTTTCGATGCTCCAGACCCTCAATGAGGCCTACAAAACGGCCCGGATGCGGGGAACTCGCTTAAACGCTTTTCAAGGATTCTACCTGGCCACGCGCGGCGGGGCCGAGGCCTTGGAACTGGGCGACAAAATCGGCTCCATCGCCCCCGGTTACGAGGCCGACCTGGTGGTTCTGGGCCTCAGGGCCACCCCGCTGCTGGATTTCCGCATGGATTTTGCCAAAACCTTGGCCGAAAAGCTTTTCGTCCTCATGATCCTCGGCGGTGACCGGGCCGTCCAGGCCACATATGTGGCCGGGAAGAAGGTGTATTCCACCCGGTAGGGCCCCGAGTCAAAAGCGGGCCGCTAAATGGAAAAGCGCCCGGGTGGTGACCAGCGGCCGTGACTTACCAGATGCCCATCAGGCTCTGGACCAGAAGGCTGACGGCGGCAATGCTCACCCAGCAGCCGAACCCCATGACCAAAGGCTTTCCGCCGGTCTTTATCAGCCTGGCCAGATTGGTGTTCAGCCCGATGGCGCTCATGGCCATGACGATGAAAAATTTGCTCAGGGTCTTGAGGGGGGTGAAGATTTCAACGGATACCCCCAGGCGGGTGACGAGGGTCGTGACCACTGAGGCCGCGATGAACCAGAGGATGAAGAAGGGAAAAATTTCCCTTAACTCGACTTTTTTCCCGCCGCCGTCCGCCTTGGACTTGGCGGCGCAATACAGGGCCAGGGCCAGGGTGATGGGGATGATGGCCAGGGTGCGGGTCAGTTTGACCGTCACCGCCATATCCAGGGTGGCGGAGCCCAGGTGGTGGAGGGAATCCCAGGTGGAGGCCGCGGCGGTGACCGAGGAGGTGTCGTTGATGGCGGTGCCGGCGAAGACGCCGAAGGCGTGACCCGTCAGGCCGCTGAAGCCCAGCATGGAACCCAGGGCGGGAAACAGCACGGCGGCCACGACGTTGAAAAAAAAGATGACCGAAATGGCCTGGGCCACTTCCTCGTCGTCGGCGCCGATGACCGGCGCGGTGGCGGCGATGGCCGAGCCTCCGCAGATGGAAGACCCCACCCCCACCAGGGTGGAGACCCGGCCGGGGATGCGGAGCGCCTTGTGGAGCACGTAGGCCACCGAGAGGGCCACGGCGATGGTGGACCCGATAATGGGCAGGGACCGCCAGCTCGTTTCCACGATGACGGAGAGGTTCAGGCCGAACCCGAGGAGAATGACGGCGTATTGGAGTATTTTTTTGGAAGTGAACTGGATACCGGCCTGGAATTTGGCGCGGTCTTTGAGAAACAGGGCGGCGATCATCCCGAGGACTATGGCGAAAACCGGCCCGCCCACCACCGGCGCCAGCCGCCCCAACGACCAGGCGGCGGCGGCCATGACCAGGCAGAGTGAAACTCCATAACATCGATCGACGGCTCGCATAAAAACCCTCCTCCATGGGGACCTGGCGGCCACCCTGGCTCAGGCGATGGTTAGAATCATCTTCCCTTGGGTGCTCCCCGGAGCGACGATGTCGGCCTGGGCCCGGGCCGCTTCGGCCAGAGGATATTCCTTTCCCGTAACGGGCGTCAAGAGACCCGACTCCAGCCTGGCGGCCAAGGCGGCCACGGTCTCCCGGTGTTCCTCCGGCGTGGTGTGCCAGATGGCCATGCCCAGAACCGCGGCCTCCTTGGCCATCAGCAGGCGCGGGGTGAAATTCAGGCCGCCCCGGCTGCCGAGGATGACGATGCGGCCGTGCAAAGCCATGATTTCCGCATCGTGTTCCAAATTGACGTCGGCCAGCGATTCCACCACCACGTCCACCCCCCGGCCAGCGGTGAGGTCCATGATCTTTTTATAGTGATCCGGATCGAAATGGTCAAAAGCGGCGTGCACCCCGACCTGGCGGATGAAGTCGAGGCCCTGGCCGTCGCTGGTGCCGATGACGTAAGCCCCGTGGGCCCTGGCCATCTGCACGGCCAAGGTACCCACGCCTCCGCTGGCGCCGTGGATGAGGACCGCATCGCCAGGCTTTAATCGGCCCCGCTGAAAGAGGGCCCGATAGGCGGCGTGGCCGGGGAATCCGATGGCCGCGCCCTGGGCGAAACTCAAACTGTTCGGCAGGGGGCGGGCCGCGCTTTCGTCGCAGACCACCATTTCCGCATACGTGCCCGTGTTCCTTTTCGCTCCCAGGGCCGCCACCAGCACCCGGTCCCCCTTCTTGAGGCGGGTCACCCCCGGCCCCACGCCGTCGACCAGACCGGCGCCGTCAAAACCGGGGGTGTCGGGGAGCCGGGGCTGGTAAAATGCGTAATTGCCTGTGCGGATATAGGCTTCGGCCGGATTGACCCCGGCGGCGTGGAGTTTGACCCGCACTTCGCCCGGCCCCGGCTCGGGCGTGGGCAGATCCACCAGACGTAAAACCTCGGGTTCACCAAACGACGACATCTGAATGGCTTTCATTTTCCGTCTCCTTATGAATGGGGTGTGCTGTTCAGGGAGTGTGGCCGAAATCCGTCGGCTGGTTCGATATGGGCTGGGCGGCCGACGCGAGGGTTGGCGGGCGGCCGCCGGTGTCATCCGCCTCCGATCAGGCTGGCATTATTGTAGAGTCTTCCGTAAATAATAGCAATAACCATAAAAAAGCGGCGGAACGCGCCCGCGCTCCGCCGCCGGATTTCATAGGGGCCATCCTCAGCCTAAAACCGCCCAGACCAGGGCCAGCAGGCCCACCCCCCAACACCACCAGGAGAAGACGGCGAAATTGTCCTGTTTCAACATGCGGACCAGGAGGGCCAGGGCCAGGTAGCCGCAGATGGCGGCGGCGGCGAAACCAGCCAGGAAGTCCGGAGTGGAAAAACGGCTGACCAGATCGCCCCGCAATTCCAAGAGCGTGGCCCCCAGAATGGCCGGGACGGAAAGGAGGAAGGAATAGCGGGCGGCCGTAACCCGATTGAGCCCGGCGAAGAGGCCGGCGCAGATGGTGAAGCCGCTGCGGGAGAAGCCGGGGATGATGGCCAGGCCCTGCACCAGGCCGATGACGAGGGCGTCACGGACGGTCATCCGGCCCCCCTCGCGGCCGGTCCGCCCCCGGCGGCCCACCAGGCGCAGCAAGAGACCTGTGACGAGGAGGGCCACCCCCACGCTGGTCACCGAAGTGAAATGGGTTTCAAAGACGTCTTTGAAGGCCAAGCCGATGATGCCGGTGGGAATGCTCCCGACGAGAATCAGAAGGCCGAACCGGAAATCGGGGCGCCCCTGATACAACTCCCGCATCCGGGCCGGGCTGATCAGGGCGCCGGGGAGGAAGCGCAGTTCCTTGATCAGGCTGACGAGTGTTTCGCGATAAAAAATGAAAACGGCCGCAAGAGTGCCCAGGTGAAGCACCACGTCAAAGGCCACCTCCGGCTCCTCCAGGCCGAAGAAGGCCTGGGCCAGGATCAGGTGGCCGGAGGAGGAGATAGGCAGGAACTCGCCCAACCCCTGGATCAGGCCTAAAAGCACGGCCACGACGAGCAAAGGCATATGGCACCTTGATTCTTGAAGTGAAAAGGCCGGGAGATACATCCCGGCCCGAGTCGAAAAATTTGAGAACCCCTACTTGGCCCGTTCCAGATATTCCCCGTTGCGGGTGTCTATTTTCAGCATATCGCCCTCGTTGACGAACAGCGGCACCTGGACCACCAGGCCGGTGGACAGGGTGGCCGGCTTGGTGGCGCCGGTGGCCGTGTCGCCCTTGACCCCGGGGTCGCTCCTGATCACTTCCAGATTGACGGTGGTGGGGAGGTCGAGGCCGATGGGCTGGCCCTGGTAGAGGTTGATCATCAGGTGCATATTTTCCAAAAGGAAGAAGCGGTTGTCGCCCACCTGCTCCT
>JAVBTP010000292.1:0-4841 GCA_031556115.1 Candidatus Adiutricaceae bacterium | reverse complement strand
CAGAGCGATGGGGCCGCCCTCGGCCGCCTCGGGGGAGACATGGCCGATAACCGCGCCTCTCGACCCGCCCGAAAAACGGCCGTCGGTGACCATGGCCACCTCGCCTCCCAGCCCCTGGCCCATAATGGCCGACGTGGGCGTCAGCATCTCCCGCATGCCCGGTCCGCCCTTGGGGCCTTCATAACGGACCACCACCACATCGCCGGACCGGATGTCGCCGGCCAGGATGGCTGACGTGGCTTCCTCCTCGCTGTCAAAAACCCGGGCCGGGCCTGAATGTTTCATCATGGTCTCGGCCACCGCCGACTGCTTGACCACCGCCCCCTCCGGCGCCAGACGCCCGTAGAGCACGGCCAGCCCACCCTCCTTGTGCCAGGGCTTGCCCACCTGGCGCAGAACCTGCCCGTCGGCGTCGGGCACGGTTTTTAAAATTTCGGCCAGGGGCCGGCCGGTGGCGGTCAGGGCCAGGGTGTCCACCAAAGAGGCCCGGGCCAGTTCCTTCATCACCGCCATGACCCCGCCCACCTGGTTCAATTCCACCAGATGGTGAGCCCCGCCCGGCGAGAGGCTGACCAGATGGGGCACCCGGCGGCTGAGGTCATTGACCCAGCCGAGGTCGAAATCCACCCCGGCCTCGGGGGCCAGGGCCGGGACGTGGAGCGTGGTGTTGGTGGAGCAGCCCAGGGCCATATCCACGGCCAGGGCGTTCTGAAAAGCGGCCGGGCTGGCCAGGTCCCGGGGTTTGATGCCCCTGGCGATCAAATTCATGATCGCTTCCCCGCTGAGCTTGGCCAGGCGGATACGATCAGCCGAAACCGCCGGAACAGTGCCGTTGCCTGGAAGGGCCAGCCCCAGGGCTTCGCTGAGGCAGTTCATGCTGTTGGCGGTAAACATGCCGGCGCAGGATCCCGGCCCGGGGCAGGCACAGCCGGCCAGTTCCTCCAATTCGGCGTCCGTCATCCCGCCTGCGGAATGGGCGCCGACCCCTTCGAAAATACTGATAAGGTCGGTGGCTTTACCTTTATAGCGGCCGGGAAGCATGGGGCCTCCGGAAACCACCACCGTCGGAATGTTGAGCCGCAAAGCCCCCATCATCATCCCCGGCGTGATCTTGTCACAATTGGGAATGAGAACCAACCCGTCAAACGGGTGGGCGGTGGCCATGATCTCAATGGAGTCGGCGATAATTTCTCGGCTCATCAAAGAATATTTCATGCCCACATGGTTCATGGCCAGCCCGTCGCAGACGCCGATGTTGCCGAACCGGAAAGGCACCCCGCCGGCGGAACGGATCCCGGCGCAAACCGCTTCGGCCACTTTATCCAGATGTATGTGGCCGGGAATAATTTCATTCCAGGCGCTGGCCACGCCGATGAGGGGGCGGGTCATCTCGCTGTCGGTCAGCCCCAGGGCTTTCAACAGCCCACGATGGGGGGCGCGGGCCGCGCCCTTGGTCATTTGCTCGCTTCGCATAAATACCATCCTGCTGGAAAATCATAAGGCCCTGACAGGCCAAGGCTTATTTTCTGAGAAGTCATTATAGCCAAAAACGCCGGCCGCTGTCCAGTCTCCCCTGCGCCAGTCTCCCCTGCGCGTGGCCACGCCACGGGTATGCCAAATAGGAACACTCCGCGGCTTTTTACCCCAAGCGGCAATCACATCGTTTTGAATTCGATCGCCGCTTGGTCTTCATGAGCGACGCCAAAACCGGGAAATCCCCGGCTTTGGCGTCGCTCATGAAAAAAGATCAGTCTTCCTGGTCTTCCCGATCGCCGCGATTGCCTTCAACTAAGGGACTGTCACCAGAGGCGGCCGACGACGGTGAAGTCATCGGGGACGGGCCGCAGTGGCGGACATTGTGGCCGCTGTAGATATAAATGACCTCTTCGGCCAGATTGGTGGCGTGATCCCCCAGCCGTTCGAGGTGGGCCGAGGTATTGATGATCTCCAAACCCCAATAGATGCGGGAGCCGTCCTGAGCGATGGCTTCGACCATTTTTTGACGAATGTGGCGGTTTAAATCGTCCACCAGGTCGTCGCGCTCCAGAACACTTCGGGCTTTGTCGAGGTTACGGTTGGCAAAGGCGTCCAGGGCGCCGCTCAACATGCCGCGGGACAGGGCGGCCAATTCATCAATGTCGTCAGGCAGCGGTGTTTGGCGGTCGGCGGCCACCAACGCTTTGGCCCGTCTGGCCAGGTTGGCCGATAAATCCCCGATCCGCTCCATTTCATTGGTCATCCGCAGGCTGGCGGCCAGAAACCGAAGATCCCCGGCCACGGGCTGGTTGGTGGCGATGAGCAAAATGGTTTTATTGGTTATAGTATTGTCAAACTCGTTGATGTCCTTGTCCATCAAAATGGCTTTGTCGGCCAACTCCAGATCGCCGGCACGCAGGGCGGCCAGAGCGGTGTCCAAAAGGCGTTCCACCGCCCCGCCCATCTGGGCCAGGGATTCACGCAGTCGATACAACTCTTTATCAAAAAATGCGGTCGGCATACTCTCACCTGATTTTTGAGAAAAGAAGACCCGAGGCGTCCGCCGGGGTCACTCTCCCCAGATTTTGGGGGCTGCCCCCATTTCAATGAATTCCGCCTTGGGTATATCCAGAGTCATCGTACCGGCGGCAAAGGAACCGGATTCGTATGGGCCCAATACCAGGGTGGCCCCTTCGTCGGTAAAGATCAGACGGCCGAGATCGGCCAGTTTCGCGACTTTTTGGTTTTCCCGAGGCTGGCCCGAATCGCCAGGGCGGCACGTGACCACGCCGCCGTCAAAGTGCGGGGGATACTTGACGCCATGCGCGGCGCACCATTGAGCATGGACATAAGCCCAATAACGGGGCGCCGACTGGCCCGGATCGGGAAACAAATCGGTCAGCGTCAGGCTTCGGCCGTCGGGGCCATACGTCTGGACTTCATATTCCAGGTTTTCATGGGCGCCGCCGAGGTAGCTGGAATCACTGAAGAGGATGGATACATAGCCCGCGGAAGGCACGTAGAGGCTGACCTCACGCCTCCAAAACCACTCCCCGCAGGAGGCGCCGCCGCAGGTGGCCTCGTCGCACAGGGTGCCTTTGAGTTCGGCGTATCGCTTTTTCAGGAGTTCGACGGACTGGTCGACCATGGCCTTATCCAGGCCCGGCAGGCCTAAACCTTGGGGCACTCCGATGGTCAGCGTCAGAGAATTGAGAAGGCAGTTCGGGGCGCTGCCGGTTTCCTGGCCCACCGTCAGGAACGTCAGATCCGGAAGGTCGCCGGCCGGGAACGGGAGAGGGCCATCCCCTTCCGCCGCCGCCAGGGAAGGCGCGATGAGCAGACAGAACACCGCCAGGAGCACACTCGGGCGGCGCGGCCGGTTTTGGTTCATGAGGCCTCCAGGCGATGACCGCTCTCAGCCGAAGCGGCCGGTGATGTAGTTCTCGGTCCGTTCCTCCCGAGGGCTGGTGAACACTTCCTCGGTGGGGCCGTATTCGATGAGCTGGCCGAGATAGAAAAAAGCGGTGGAGTCCGAAATACGGGCGGCCTGCTGCATGTTGTGGGTGACGATGATAATGGTCAAATGGCCGGCGGCCTCCCTGACCCAGTCTTCGATCTTGGAGGTGGCGATGGGGTCCAGGGCGCTGGTGGGTTCGTCCATGAGCAGGACTTCCGGCTCCAGGGCCAAGGCCCTGGCGATACAGACCCGCTGCTGCTGGCCTCCGGACAGGGCCAGGGCCGATTTTTCCAGGGAGTCCTTCACCTCGTCCCAGAGGGCGGCGGCCCGCAAGGCTTTTTCCACGATATGATCCAGATCGGCCGACCGGCGCACGCCGACCAGTCTGGGCCCATAGCAGATATTATCATAAATGGATTTTGGAAACGGGTTGGGTTTTTGAAAAACCATACCCACCCGGCGGCGGATGGCCACCGGATCGGCCTCGGAGGCATAGATATCCTGGCCATCCAAAAGGATGCGGCCGGAGAGCCGGGCGCCGGGCACGGTATCCTGCATCCGGTTCAATAGTTTCAAAAAAGTGGATTTGCCGCAGCCCGAGGGGCCGATAAACGCCGTGGTCCGCCTGGCCTCCATCTCCAGGCTGATATTTTTCAAGGCCTGAAAGGAGCCGTAATAGAAATCGATATCCTGGGCCGAAATGGCCACCTTGGAGGCAATCATAGGGACGTCACCAGTTTCTGCTTCGTCTCAACCTGGCCCGCAGGATGATGGCGATGAGCGACATGCCCAGGACCAGGGCCATAAGAACCATCACCGCGCCGTATTGCAGAGGACGGGTCTCTTCAATGTGGGTGCCGCTGGTGGCCAAATTATAAATATGGGTGGACAGGGCCATGACCTCGCTGAAAACCGAATCAGGCAAGGCCAGGGTATAGGCCGCGGCCGCGGTGAACATGATGGGAGCCGTCTCTCCGGCGGCCCGGCCCAAGGCCAGAATGGCGCCGGTGAGCATATTCGGCAAGGCCGCCGGCAACACCACCTGGCGAATGGCCTGCCAGCGGTTGGCGCCCAACCCGATGGCCGCTTCCCGAAACGACTGGGGGGTTTGGCGCAAAGCCTCCTCGGCGGCCGCGGTGACGGTGGGCAAGACCAGCATGGCCAGCGTCAGGGAGCCGGACAGGATCGACCGGCCGAACCCCAAAAGGCCCACAAAGACGGCCAGACCGAAAAGGCCGAAAACCACGGAAGGCACGCCGGAAAGGTTGCTGATTCCCAAGCGGATGGCCGTGAGCAACGGGCCGGGCCGGGCGTATTCGGCCAGGTAAATGGCCGCCCCGCACCCCAGAGGCAGGGCGATCACCAACGAGCCCACCGCCAAAAGGACCGTGCCCCAAATAGCGGGGAA
>JAVBTP010000144.1:0-2640 GCA_031556115.1 Candidatus Adiutricaceae bacterium | reverse complement strand
AAGAGCTATAAAAACACCATCGATATTTTTGTCGGCCATGAGGAACTGAAAAAGCGGATCATGACCATCGTCACCGACACCCGGGGGGTCAACGAAATCAAGGATCCCGACAACTGCAACCTCTTCGGCCTCTACCGCCTGTTCGGCACGCCTGAACAGACCGCCGAGATGCGCGAACGGTATCTCAAGCCCGGCCTGAAATATGTGGACACTAAAAAAGCGCTGGTGGAACTCATTTGGAACTATTTCACCCCCCACCGCGAAAAGCGGGCCGAACTGGTCAAGCGTCCCGACACCATTCGCGACATCATGAAGGCCGGCGCGGCCAAGGCCCGGGCCATGGCCGAGGTCACCATGGAGGATGTCCGCCGCAAGGTCGGCATCATCTATTGACCTTCCGATCTTCGAAACCGAACGATCTTCGAAACTGAAAAAGCGGCGCCGGCCATGATGCGAGGCCGAGGCCGCTTTTTTATCTGTTTATCCGCCGGCGAAGACATTCAGCCTGTCACTGGCGACGGCATTCATCGCACGGGATGGCGTTCCGCGCGGCGGGAATCTCCACCGTAACCGAGGAGGCGGTCTTCCGGCCGTTGGCCTGGTCGATGTTCTCCCAGTCCTCCAATTTCTTGACGCAGGTCTTCTCCACGGTCACGGTTCGGCCGCTGAGGGATTTGAAGCGATAGTCGCACAACTCGTCGCCTTTGGCCAGGGCGGTGGACTCCCAGCTGTCCAGGCGGTGGAGCACCACGTCCAGGGGCTCGCAGGGGTCGGCCGGGCACGGACGGGAAATTTGGGTGGCGTTGAGATCGGTGACCACAACGGTCTGGTCATCCACCCAGGTCAGATCCTGACCGCCCGTCTCCTCCAGGGTCAGGTAGGTGAGAAAAGGCCCGTCCGCCGGCCCCAGGGGAGTAAAATCAGGGAACCGGTAAAACGTCCAGGCCCTGACCACCCACGTCCCGTTATCCAAGGCGATGGTCCGCCCGTCCGGGGACAGGGAGGCGGCGGCGCACATTTCCGGATCGAAGAGCTCGCCGCCAGCGAACCGGGCCGTCAGGGCGCCGTTCTGGTCAAAAAAGAACAGCCCGGGCGACCCGGCGTCCGCCGCCGCCAGCGCCTCGGGATCGGCCACCAGAACAAAAACCAGTTTCGATCCCTGAACCTTGGTGACGGCGCCCTCCTCCAACCGCAGCGTTTTCCGCTCCGCTCCCGCCTTATAGCTCAACTGGTTGCCCTTCAAGGCCATTTGAGCCAGGGCCGTCGCCGGCCCCACCAGGGTCAGGGCGGTCAACAAGACGATCAGCCGCGTTATTTTCATAAACCCTCCAGTACGGATCAATGGCGTATGGTATAACCATACGCCAAAACGCCTGAAAAATCAAACCGGTCACCGGATCGGCCGCAATTCTCAAAACAAGCGCCAAGAGCCGGGAGGCGAGCGATCATAGGGCGGAAGGAGGAGGGACGCCGGAGATGATGGCCTTGAGCAAAGCCGGCCCAGAACGAGAGTGAGGAGCTCAAGGTACTCGGCCACTCATCCACGGCAGGGTCCGGTCACACTTCATGGCTTCAGGACCGCTGTATTTGACAAAATTAAGGGCTTTTCTCTAAAATAGGCTTGGCTGATTTGTTGGTGGTCGCAAAGCCGGGAAAAGTATAATATTGATTTCCAGAGCAATCTGGCGGTTATTTCGGTGAAGTCATAAGTATATGGCCTTATTTACGGTGATGCCTGTCATGCTGCCGCTTTCCATCATCATACCCCACCATGAACATCAGCGGACGCTTCCGCGGCTCCTGGAGAGCGTGCTGGCGCAAAGCTATAAAAATTTGGAAGTCATCGTGGCCGACGATTGTTCCGCGGCGCCTCCGGCCGATGTGGTGGAAGAGTACCGCCGCCAGGGGCTGGCTGTGCGGCTGATCGGTTCGCCGGTCAGGCAATACACCAAAAATACGCGCCTGATGGGGGCGGAGGCGGCCCGGGGCGAGCGGGTCACCTTCATCGATGCCGATGACGCTTTGTGGGGCCGGGACGAACTGGGTGAACTGGTCGAACAGGCCCGGAGCAGCCGGGCCGACATTCTGCACTTCGACGCCCTGGCCGCCGACCAGGACCTCAACATAACGGGCCGCTATGAATATGCCCGCCCGTTTCCGGAACCTTTGGCGGGCCTTGATATTTTTCGCGCGGCTTTCTGCGGAACCGATCTGCCCGGACACAACATCTGGGGCAAAATATACACGCGGGCGCTGTGGTTGGAGATCATGGAACCAGCGCGGGCCGTCGACATCCACCGCTACCGCGAAGACATGTTTCTCTTCGCCTTTTTGGCTTTCAAGGCCAAAAATTATGTGCCGGCCCCTAAAACCGCCTATGTCCACAGGGTCTATGAGCAGGCCGGGCGGCGCCATCAGATGAAAGGCCTGGGACGGGCCATGACCGTCCGGCGCATGCGCCAGGAAGTCGTCCCCTGGCTGGAGGCCCGGGGGCTGCCGCCGGACATGTCGCAATCTTTTTCCAAGAACCTCGATGATCAGGTAGCTAAAGCCATCGGTGACTATTTCCGCGCCAGGCCGCCTGATTTTCACATAACCTGGGCGGCCCAGGCCACGCCTCAGCTCCTGGCCGACGCCCCG
>JAVBTP010000154.1:0-5106 GCA_031556115.1 Candidatus Adiutricaceae bacterium | reverse complement strand
TCCTTAAAATCCAATTAAAAATGGAATAGCGGCCCGGATCAGCCGCTGAAGCGCCCCCGTCCGCTTTTGATCAGGCCCGCCGCGCTGGAACCGGGATAGCGGGTCAAAAGCTGGTCCATCACGGCCATGGCCCGAGGGCCGTCGCCGAGGCGGTCGTAGGAATAGGACAATTTCAACAACGCGTCCGGGGCTTTATCCGAGCGGGGATAATCGTCGGCGCAGCGCTGGAACTCGGTGGCCGCCTGGCTGTAGCGGCCCGAAGCGTAATGGCATTCCCCCAGCCAGTAACGGGCGTTGGGGGCCAGTTTCCCGTTGGGGTATTGGTAGAGCATCTCGTTGAACACGGCTCCGGCCTGGTCGTATTTCTTTTGTTTCAAGAGGCTCTGGCCCTGCTGCTACATCGAATTCTCATTGCCTTTGGCCGAGACGGCGGCGGCTTTGGCGGGTTTGGCGGCGGCCCCCGAACCGGCGCCCAGGCCGGCGGATTCAAAGACCGAGGACGGCCCCGCCCCCGGCGGTTGGCCCTCGTATTCCCACGAGACCGTGGGCCGGGAGACCGCCCGAGGCAGGCTTCCGGCCGGGACCAGAGGCGTGACCGCGGTTTCCAGATCCCCCACCCGGCTGCTTAACAACTCGAATTCATTGCGGCCCACATAGCTGCCGCCGCCGACGGTCTGGCAGCCGGCCGAACTCAAAAGCGGAACCACGAGACAGAAGGCCCCGACATATTTTGTTATGCTTCGCCACATAGGTACAGAATTTACTGAAAAACGGGAGCAAAGGCAAGTCTTTTCCGAGTGTCCGGCCATCGGGGCGGTGTATGATATATAATTAAAATCAATTACCTATAGTTTAACCACCGGTCTCTTATGAGAGCCTCCGGCAATATGATGAACCGCAATCGGAAGCTGGCCAGGCGGCGGCGCTTCCGGAAAGCCTGTTGATGACCGATCACCCCCACAAAGACCTGCGTTCGGGTATCGTCAATGAGGGTGCCGGCCGCTGACCGTCCGGCCCAGAGCAACGTCTGTCAAAGCGTCTTGCCCTTTGCCCTTTTCTATGTTAATTTAAAGCGAGTTTGAGTTTTTTTCATCGTGAACTTGACCGATGGCCGAGGCGGTTGATTGAGGGGATACGGCGTATTCCCTGACCGCGTTGGCCGGGCCATCAACCCGGGCGGGGTATTTCATGAAAAAATTCGTTCCGATTCTTTTGGTTTTGTTGTTAAGCGCCGGCTGCGGCGCGGTCAAGGAATGGTTTGACGGGTTCGGCACGTCCTCAGGGCGCGGCCGGCCCAGCCAGCCCGGTGTCTCCCAGGCGCGTCAGCAACTCACCGACGCCCAGGCGGCTTTTGACAAAAAGCTGCAAAGCGCCCAGGGCAAAGACCTGGCCCAGGTCAGGAAGGATTGGGGCGGCCTGGAGCCGGGCGTCAGCCGGGACGAATTGACCGTCTATCGTTGGAGCCAAACCGCCAGAATAACCACTCCCAAAGGCGAGGTCAGCCCGGTTTCCTCGGGCGGGGGCACCGCCACCGCCTCCTGTCTGGCCATGTTCATCGTCGACGCCAACGGCACGGTGGTCGATTCGGCTTCCGAAGGTCAATGCTTCGATTACCGCAAGATGCCGGCCTGGCAGCCTCGCATCACCGAATCCACCGACGGCCGGACCGGGCCGATTTTCTAGAGCGTTTGGCGATTTATCTGTCTTCAGCCATCGGCGCCGCCACTATCATTGATGTTCATACAACCAAGGCCGTCCGGGTACGTCAACCCGGGCGGCCTTGTGGTGAACAGAACCGAAAGGACATAGACCTGAAATGAAAAGCGCCGGGATGTCTGCGCGTTTTACCATTTATTAAAGATTAAAGACAGATAAATTATAAAACGCTCCGGTACCCCGTAACTTAAGAAGTTACGGGGTACTAGCCGGCGGATCAATAACGATACGGGGTACCCTTCAGGTTGTTTGCCCCTCCAGCCGCCGAAGCTCACGCCACAGGCCCCGAAAATCCGGGGGCCAAGGGGCGCGAAAAGTTATCGGCCGGCCAGGGGCCGGGTGGGCGACGGTCAGGCGGCGAGCGTGCAGGAGCTGCCGCTGAAGATATGGGGACAGTTGGGGAAACCGCGCCATGAGATCGGCCGCCCCCCGGCTGTAGACCGGGTCGGCCAAAACGGGCGTGCCCAGACTTTGCAGGTGCACCCGGGCCTGATGGGTGCGGCCCGTGACCAGGGTTAGAAGAATCAGGCTGAGGCCGGCGGCGGGAAAGTGGGCCACCACCCGATACAGAGTGCGGGCCGGCCGGCCCTGGGGCGCGTCCGCGGCCATTTTGTGGCGCTGGGTGGGGTGCCGGCCCAGAGGGCTGTCGACCACCCCCGCCGCCAGGCGGGGCCGCCCCCGGACAAAGGCCAGATACCGCTTCACGGTCTCACGGCGGCTGAAGGAGGCCGCCAGGGCCGTCAAGGCCGTTTCGGTCTTGGCTGTGACCAGAACGCCGCTGGTGTCGCGGTCCAGGCGGTGGACCAGGCCGGGCCGAAAGGCCTCCCCCACGGCCGTCAGCCGTTGGTCGCGGGCCAAGAGCCCTCCGGCCAGGGTCGGCCCCCGGTGGCCGGGCGCCGGATGGACCACCAACCCCCAGGGCTTGTCGATCACCAAAAGGTCGTCGTCCTCAAAAATGACGTTCAAAACCACGTCGGGTTCCGGAACCAAGTCCGTGACCGGGGGCTCCGGCGAAGGGAAAACCACGGTCTGGCCGGCCGTGACCGCCAAAGCGGCCTTGGCCGGCCGGCCATCCACTATTATCAGCCCATTTTTGGCCGATCGGGCCAGTTGCGAGCGGGAATACTCGGGGCAGCGGGCCGCGAGCACCTGGTCCAGCCGCCGGCCGGCCTCCTGGGGCGTAATCACCACCGACCGATGTTTCAAGGCCGACGCAGAACCCGGGTCTTCAGCCGGCGGGGCCGCTTCGTCCCGGTCCTCGAGGTCGTCGTCGGCCGCCTCGCCCGCGGCCCAAAGCGAAGGAGGGGTGACGGACGCCAAGGCCCGCCCCTCCCCTGAACCACCGGCGGGCCGCCTCCGGCCGGCCCCTTTCACGGCCGGAGCCCCGAACCCTTGGCCGGGGGAAAGAGGCTCGTGATTTTCGCCTCGATTTCCTCTTCGGTCTGGTTTGAGACCAGAGCCATCTCCTTGATCAAGAGCACCCGCACCGTGTCCAACAGTTTGCGTTCGCCAAAGGACAATTCCTTATCGACGCGCATGGCCAACAACTCACCCATCACCGAAGCCACTTCGAAAGGCGAGCCGGTTTTGATTTTTTCCATATATTCCCGATGGCGGCGGTTCCAGTTGGTGGTATCAGGCATCCGGGGCGGGGTTTTGAAGAGTTCATAGACCCGCTCCACCTCCTCCGGGCCGATCAGCGGCCGCAGGCCCACGCCCCCCATGTTCTCCGCCGGAATCATGATCTTCATGTCGTTTTCCAGGATACGCATGACAAAGAAGTCATACTCCTTATCCCCGACGAGCCGGCGTTCCACAGCTTCGATACGCCCGACGCCGTGGGCCGGGTACACCGCCAAATCTCCAAGTCCGAGTCGCACGAAACACCCCTTCCACCACAGCAATATATAATAGCAAAGTAAACCTCCTCGGTCAAGGAATGTCGGTCAAGGAATGTCCGGGAACAGCAATTCTAATATGAAGCATTTGGAAAAATATGCGGAGTTTCTCCGAGATAGAGCGGAGCAAAAGCCGGATAAGCGTAGCGGACAGAACACTCGGTATTCCGTGTCGGACATATGCTTGGCGGTGTTTTCCGTATTTTTCATGCAAAGCCCATCCTTTTTGGCTCACCAACGCGCTCTGTCAACGCGCTCTTGTAAGGTCGCCTGCCAGCCACCGGATTTATATAGATCCGGTGGCTAAATATATTCATTCTCGGCCGACCAAGTCCCGGTTATTTCGGGCTTTGCCGAAATCACGCTGAATAGGTTCAGTCGGCGGCTCAATATCTCAATCCGGCCCTGGAAGCCCCGGCCCGGTGGAGCCATCCGAGCCTGATCCACCCAGAAATCCGACCCCGAAAGTACCGTTTGACGGAAATGGGACGCGGGAAACTGCCATTATTTATGGTGCCAATAAACAAATAATGTGATACACTAACTTAACTATTGAAAATAGTGTTTCACTTAAATGGGAAAAAGATATTTGCCGCCTCGGCTCCGAGGCTCGGCGCTGGTTCCAACCCGGCTGAAACCGTGATTGCGTCCGCGAATCTTTTTATCCACCGCCGTACCAACCTTGACTTGACCTGAATATATTTTCGCCGGGTCAGTAGTAACTCGAAGCCGCCGGCTTCAGCCGGTGGTCCTGTTCATTGTCAGGGAAAGGGGCCGGCATATGAAGTTTTCGATCGGAAGAGGCCAAATCGTCGCCTCGGCGCTCGCGATGGTCCTGGCGGTTCCGGCGTTCGGCCCGGGCCCGGCCTGGGCGCAAGGCCCGCTCACCACCGGTGATACGCTTGCGGCTACAGGCGGCCCGGCCGGGACGGGCGGGCCCGGCGGTAATGCCAGTTGGACCGGCGGACTTGATCTCAGACCCTCGGGCGCGGTCGACCCCACGGACCCCACGTCTTATATTGGGGCGATCACACTCAAAAACGGCGCGGGCTCTGGCGCGAACGCCACGCTTCCTAATTTCGACGGCGGCTCTGTTACGATCACCTTTCTGACCGGCGTGTACACCGATGAGGTGACGACCGGCGCGCTTGCCGCCGGCGCGGCCGCGACCGGCCCGGCGAACGCGGGCACGAGCGGCGAGGCCTCCTTCTCGGTGGCCGGGGATTACGTCAACACCGTCGGCGGCGGAAGTACGGCGATCGACGTAAATTCCGCCGGACGCGCGGCCGGTAACGGCCACACGGGTGGCGGCCGGGGCGGCGATCTGGGCGATGTCTTCTTCAACATCAGCGGCAACACGACGGTCCTTTCCGCCACATCCGTTGCGACCGGGATTCCCGATGGTTCGGGCGGCGGCTCTGTTGTATTCGGCAGGCTGAACGGCGGCGACGGCGCCGGGGCGCCGGGCGGCGGCCAGGGCGGCGATGGCGGC
>JAVBTP010000241.1:0-4118 GCA_031556115.1 Candidatus Adiutricaceae bacterium | reverse complement strand
ATACTCTTTTTCCAGAGTCCACAGCGCTCCGGCCCGCCGCTCGCGGCGGGCCGGATGGGGCGGCCGCCCAGGCGGCCCCCGGCATGCACCATTTGTCGGCCCCCAAGCCTTTTGGCCGCCCGGCCGTGATTTTTCGTCTCGGGCAAAAAGGGGCCGGCGGGTTATGACCCCCGGCGGCTGGATCCGTCCGGATGGCACTGGAGGAGTGATTTATGTTGAAAAAACTGCTTTCCGCCCTTTGCGTGGCGAGCCTGATCATGGTCCTTTCCGGTTGCGGCTCGGACGATCAGAACCCCGCCGCCGCCAAAGCCGTCACCATCAACTTCAGCCACACCATGGCCCCCAACTCTTTGAGCGACCTGGCCGCCAAAAGGTTCAAGGAATCACTGGAAAAGAAAAGCAATGGGGCCCTCAAGGTCAATGTGGTCAGCAACTGCGGCCTGTCCGGCGGCGACCTGGTCAAGGCCATCGAGATGCTGGGCACCGGCGACATTGACATGCACGCCAGCGCCCCCACCACCGCGGCCACCTTCGACCCGCGGTTCTATATCTTTTGGATGCCCTTTCTCTTCCCCGATGAGGCTTCCCTCGGCAAGCTGACCGGCAACGCCGAAGTGGGCCAGATGGTCGACGGCTGGTTCGAGCCGCTGGGCATCAGGCTTTTGGGCATCCACAACGCCGGCGCCCGCCAGATTTCCAACAGCGTCAAAGTCATCAAGACGCCTGAAGACCTGGTGGCCATGAACATTCGGGTCCCCGGGGCGCAATTGTTCGTGGACTGCTTTCGCGATTCCTTCAAGGCCAACCCCACGGCCATGGATTTTTCCGAAGTGTATACGGCTTTGCAGCAGAAAACCATCGACGGCCAGGAAAACCCCATCAGCGTGTTCACCTCCTCCAAGTTTGAGGAAGTGCAGAACCACCTCACTCTTTGGGATTATGTCCGCGACGCCACCGGTTGGTATTTGAGCCAGAAGACCTATGACAAACTGACCGAGGAACAGCGGGCCATGCTGGCGGAAGCGGCCGCGGAAGCCATCACCTGGGCCGACGGCTATGTGGTGGAAAGCGAAAAAGAACAACTCAGGCAACTGGCGGAAAAGGGCCTCGTCATCACCACCCTGACGCCTGAGGAAAAACGGGCTTTCGCCGACGCCTGCGCGCCTTTGTACGGCAAATATGCGGGCATCATCGGCCAAGACGTCATCGAGCTGTTCCAAAAAGTGGCGTCTGGGCAATAACCGACACCCGTCGGCTCCCGGGCCGTGGCGGCGGGGAAACCTCCCGGCCCGGGGCGAAGGCGGTGAACGAGGCAATGCGGACGCGGTCGCGCGTCGTAGCCGGGGGGATCAAAGTCCCCGGGGGGTGAAAGGCCATGAGAAAATTCATCGACAATTTTGAGGAATACATGTGCGCCATCGGGTTGACGGTGATGACCGTCTTTACCTTCCTGGGGGTCATTTCCCGAAAACTCCCCCAGGTCAACCTGTCGTGGACCATGGAACTGGTCACCACCATGTTCGTCTGGGTCTGCGCCCTGGCCGCGGCCGCGGTTTTCAAGACCAATGCCCATATGGGCTTCGGCTACCTCACCGGGATGCTCCCCCGCCGGGCGGCGGCCATCCATCGCTGGCTGCGCATCGCCATCATTTTTGGGTATTACTCCATTTGGATAGTATACGGCACCCAAATGACCATCACCCAGTTCGAGCGCGGCCTGGTCACCCCGGTCATGGCCACGCCCGGCTGGCTGATCGGCCTGGCCATTCCCCTTTCGGCGGTCCTGGCCATCTTGCGTATCCTCCAGTATGAGTTCGGCTACCACTTCGGCTTTGCGGACCAGCAACAGGAGGCGCGGCCATGAGTTCCACCATCGTGCTTTTCGGGAGCCTGGCCTGCCTGGTCCTCATCAACGTCCCCATCGCCGCCTCCCTGGGCCTGGCCAGCGCCCTGACGCTTCTGTATGTGGACATGCCCGTGACCGCCCTTCCCTCCATCGTCCAGAGCACCGTGCAGAAGTTTTCCCTCCTGACCATTCCCCTGTTCGTCCTGGCCGGGGTGATCATGGACAAGGGGGGCATTTCCAAGCTCCTGATCAAGATGGCCAACAGTTTCGTCGGCCCGGTGCCCGGCGGGCTGGGCTATGTGGCGGTGCTGACCGCCATGTTCTTCGCCGCCATTTCCGGCTCGGGCACGGCCACCGTGGCCGCCATCGGCTCGGTGCTGATCCCCTCCATGATCCGGCAGGGATATGAACCGGGCTTCACCTGCGCCCTGTCGGCCATGAGCGGCTCTTTGGGCACGGTCATCCCCCCCTCCATCACGCTGTTGATTTACGGCATGATCACCGGCGAATCCATCAGCGACCTGTTTCTGGCCGGCGTCATCCCGGGCATCGTCTTCGGCGGCTGCCTCTGCGTGGCCGTCTTCTGGCAGGCCAGAAAGCATGGCTGGAAGAGCGATGACGCCAAGAGCTCGTGGAAGGAAAAAATCATTGCGGTCAAGGAAGCCTTTTGGGGTTTACTGAGCCCCATCATCGTCCTGGGCGGCATTTACTCCGGGATCTTCACCCCCACCGAGGCGGCCGCGGTGGCCGTGATCTACAGTTTTATCGTCGGGGCCTTCATCTACAAGGAACTGACCTATAAAAAGTGCCTGGAAACCCTGTTCGACGCGGCCCGGACCACGGGCATCATCCTGTTCATCATCATGAACGCCGGCATTTTCGCCTGGGTGCTGACCCAGCAGGGCATCGCCGCCGACCTCACCGAACTGGCCCTGGAACTGACCACCAACAAGATCGTGATGCTGATTCTGATCAACATCATCTTCCTCATCGCCGGCTGCGTGATGGACAACACCAGCGCCCTCTTCATCCTGGTGCCCATCCTCATGCCCATCGCCAAAGCTTTGGGCATCGACATGGTCCACCTGGGGGTGGTCATCATCCTGAACCTGTCCATCGGCCAGGTCACCCCGCCGGTGGGCCCCAACCTCTATGTGGCCGCGGATATCGGCCGGATCAGCTTCGAACTGATTTGCCGCAAGCTGGTGCCCATCCTGATCCTGAGCCTGGTGGCTCTGGCCCTGATCACCTATGTGCCCTGGTTTTCCCTGGCCCTGGTCAGATAAGCCAAGCGAGAAGAGGAGGAGACCATGATGGAAACCCGTGAACCCGGAGCCGCTCCGCCGGTTAAACTGGGGGTCATTGCCGACGACTTCACCGGCGGCACGGACATAGCCGGCTTTCTGGTGCGCGGCGGGCTGTCGACCGTGCAGTTCGGGATCATCCCCCCGCCCGGCTTCAACGCCGGGGCCGAGGCGGTGGTCATCAGCCTCAAGACCCGTTCCTGTCCGGCCGATGAGGCGGCGGCCCAGAGCCTGGCGGCCCTGCGCGCCCTCAAGGGCATGGGGTGCCGGCGTTTCTTCTTCAAATACTGCTCCACCTTCGACAGCACGGCCCAGGGGAATATCGGGCCGGTCACCGACGCGCTCCTGGCCGAACTGGGCCTGGGTTTCACGGTGGTCTGCCCGGCTCTGCCGCTCAACGGCCGCACCGTGTATCTCGGTTACCTGTTCGTCGGGGGCGCGCTCTTGAGCGAGTCGGGCATGCGCGACCACCCGGTCACCCCCATGCGGGACGCCAACCTCATGCGGTTGATGGCGGCCCAATCCCAAGGGCGGGCCGCCAACCTGCCCCTGCCGGTAGTGGAACAGGGGCCGTCGGCCATCCAGGCGAAGCTGGAGAAACTGCGGGCCGCCGGCGCGCGGTACGCGGTTTTGGACGCGGTGGCCGACGAGCATCTCCACCTTCTGGGTCAGGCGGTGGCGGATTGGCCGCTGGTGACCGGCGGCTCCGGCCTGGGCTGGGGGGTGGCCGCCCATCTGGCCCGGCGGGAGGCCGGCCGGACCCGGTCGGCGGCCACGGCCGGGGCTCCCCCCGACGGCGGGCGCACGGTGGTTCTTTCCGGATCCTGTTCGGTGATGACCAACGCCCAGGCGGCCGCCTACTCCGCCGAGGCTCCTTCTTGGAAAATGGACAGCCGGCGCTGCCTCCACGACCCGGTGGAATATGCGGCGGAAATCGCGGCTTGGGTGAGCGCGCAAAAAAATTCCCC
>JAVBTP010000051.1:0-7893 GCA_031556115.1 Candidatus Adiutricaceae bacterium | reverse complement strand
TAAAAAATGAACGGAGCGACCATGATCCGCGCCATATTATCCCTGGCCTTGGGCCTTATGGTTTTCCTTGCCGCCTCTCTGGGCCAGGCTGCCGGCCTCGATTTCCAGACCTATGACCAGGGCTTGAAAAAAGCCGCCGATGAAAAAAAGATGATCATGATTTTCTTCTGGGCGGAGTGGTGCAAGTACTGCACGCAAATACGCCGAGAGGTTTTCCAGAACGATCAGGTCCAGGAGGCCTTTGAAAAATCCTTCGTGGCCGTGAGCGTGGATATCCAAAACGACCCGGACCAGTTGGCGAAAAAATACCGGGCCTCGGTCCTGCCGACCCTGACCTTTCTCAGCCCCGAGGGCGAACCTCTGGCCTACTGGGAAGGGGCCACCGATCCCGATACTTTTTTAAAGATACTTGATCATGTCACCAAAGGAGAATGATCCCCATGGGTAAAATTTTTCAACGCCTCACCCTGTTTCAAAAATTCGGGCTGCTGACGGTCCTGATCCTGGCCCTGGCCGCCTGCGCCACCGTACCGGGCACCGGCCGCAGCCAGCTCAGCCTGGTGGGGGACTCGGACCTCAACGCCATGGCCGCCACCCAATATAAGGAGATGATCCAAAAGGGCCCCTTGTCCACCAGCCGGAAAGACACGGAGATGATTCACCGGGTGGGGACCAAGATCAGCCGGGCCGCCGAGGAATATCTGCGGGAACATGGCCTGGCCTCTGAAATCCCCTCCTATAAGTGGGAATTCAACCTCATCCAGTCCTCGGACGTCAATGCTTTTTGCATGCCCGGCGGCAAGGTGGCCTTTTACACCGGCATTCTGCCCTATTGCCAGAACGAAACCGGGGTGGCGGTCATCATGGGCCACGAAGTGGCCCACGCCATCGCCCACCACAGCCGGGAACGGGCCAGCCAGCAGCTCATGGCCCAGATGGGCGGCGCCCTGCTGAGCGTCGGCCTGGGCGCCGGCGGGGCTTCGGCCCTGACCAGCGACGTGGCCATGGCCGCCTATGGCCTGGGCAGCGAAGTGGGTGTTCTGCTTCCCTTCTCCCGCGCCCATGAAAGCGAAGCCGACCGCATCGGCCTGACCCTGATGGCCATGGCCGGGTATGACCCGAAAGCGGCCGTGAGTTTCTGGGAACGGATGGCCCAGGCTTCGGGGAAGAGCGGAGCCAACTTCCTCTCCACCCATCCCTCCGACCAGCAGCGGATTGCCGACATCAAGAAGTATCTGCCTGAGGCCGAAGCCAGACTTAAATAAACATTTCGCATAAATCACAAAATAAATATCAATAAAACATGGGCTCTTCGCTCTCGAAGAGCCCATGTTTTGTTGTTCACTTCACCTCCCCTTAAAACGCCTTCTCTTCTCTATAACAAGGCTTAAAACACATCTCTTTGCGGTTTGTTTATCTAGTGAATACAATCCATTGAATTTTACCCCGCCCGCGGGCGACCGATTTTTCTTCGCCACGCCGCTTGAAATCTTCACGATTTACCGGTATTATACCAAAGGATCAACGAGTGTCGGAAGGCGCTCCGCGCTCATGGGCCAGGAATCGGATTTCCCTTTTTGGGCAAAGCATTCCGAGACATTCCACCCCGTTCGGGTGGTTCGGAGGGTGAGGGGAACGATCGGCGGATGGGCTGGGGGGCGGGTCCCGTTCGGGAACCGGGCGGCCGGCCGGAGCGGGCTTCGGCCCGGGAGTGATTTTGGCCGGCGGGTGATCCCTCAAGGAGAAAGGATAAAGATATGTCTTTACCGAAGATGGGGCTGTGTCTGGCGGGACTCAGCCTGACCCTGATATTGATGCCGGGGTGCGCCGACAGCTCCCGGACCAAGATCGTCCTGCCCCCGATGGCGGCCAGTCCGGCCCCGCAGACGATTTTCGGCGAAGCCACCCTTCTGCCCGGCGGCGACCCCACGGCGGTGGCGGCCGCTCCCCTGGCCCCGAGCCGGTCCTTAACCCTCAACGAATGCCTGGCCATGGCCAAGCGGGTCAACCCCACTCTGGACAGCGCCGACCAGAGCCAGGTGGGCGCCATGTGGACGCGGTGGCAGGCCATCACCGCCTTCCTCCCCACCGCCTCCACCACCTATGCCGCCACCCGGTATAACGATATGGCCCAGAGCGGCGCCTCCCGGGCTCTGCTGCCCGGTGACCGTGGACTCACCCAATATGTCTGGCAGGCCCAGGTGACCCAGCCGCTCTTCACCGGCGGCCGGAACCGGGCCAATTACCTTTTGTCCCAGTTGGGGGTGGCGGCGGCCGAAATCCAAAAAGTCCAGGCGGTGGAAGATCTCAACCTCTCGGTCAAGCAGGCCTATTATGACATTCTGGCCACGGAGAAAGCCCTGGAAGTGGCCCGGACCTCGGTGGTCAACCTGCGCAGCCACCTCAATGTGGCCCAGAATTTTTTCGACGTGGGCATGGTCCCCAAAAACCAGGTTCTGGAAGCCGAGGTGGAACTGGCCAGAGCCGTGCAGGAGGAGACCGTCCTGAGCCGGAACCTGGCGGTGGCCAAGACCAGAATGAATATCCTCTTGCGGCAGCCGGTGGAAAACTCCATCGAAGTGGTGGACACGCTCAAATACACCCCTTTCCCCCTGACCATGGAACAGTGCCTGGACACCAGCCTGGCCGACAGTCCTGAAATGCGTCTGGGCCGCAACCAGGTGGAGGTCTCGGCCAAAAACGTCGACGTGGCCCGGGCCGGCTACTATCCCCAGTTGGGGGTGGAATACACCAACAATTCCATGGGCGACACCGGCCGCGCCCACGGCGGTTGGAGCACCAATGACGCCGGTTGGCAGGTGGCGGCCATGGCCACCTTCAACTTCTGGGAATGGGGGCGGACCAAAGCCGACGTGGAAAAGAGCAAGGTGGAGCTCAACCGGTCCATCAACTCCCTCACCAGCCTGGAAGACAACACCAAATTGGAGGTGATCAACAACCTCCAGACCCTCCTGTCCGCCGGCAAGAACATCGACGTTTCGGCCAAGGCTGTGGTTTCAGCGGCCGAGGACCTGCGCATGGTCAACGAACGCTACCTCGAACAGGTGGCCACCAACACCGAAGTGCTGGATTCCCAGACCCGCTATTCCCAAGCCCAGTACGACCATTATCAGGCCCTGTATAACTATAACCTGGCCTGGGCCACCTTGGAGAGGTCGCTGGGACGCCAGGTGCTGCCTTCGGGTTTTGCGGCCCAAGCGGCGGCGGCGGATAAAGGGGCGCAATCCTCATAACGCCGGCCAGAGCGTTTTGCCATGTAATTCCAGCTCTATTCCCGCAGACAACTCTGAAAGAGAATCTGAATAAACGTCACCCCCAACCATAGGCTGTGGGGAAATGAATGATCGTTAAAATCTTCCTGATAGACACCTTTGCCGACGGGCTGTTTTCCGGCGGGCGGGCCGGGGTGGCCATTCTGCGCCACCTGGGGCAGGAGGTTTTTCTTCAGGCCCTGGCCGCTGAAATGAACCTGCCGGTCATGGCTTACGTCCTGCCACACAACGAGGAATTCATCGTCCGCTATTTCACTCCCACCCACGAGATCGGCCTGTCCGGCTACGCCGCGCTGGCGGCGGGACGGGCGATTTTCAGCGCCGGCCTGGCCCCGCCCGACCGGCCGGTTCATCTCCACGGCCGCGACGGCCGCCGGGAGGTTTTTCCCGACCCGGACAGCGGGGATCTGAGTCTCAAGCTGGAGCGACTGCCGGCTGAAAAGAAGCCGGAGATCGTGGCCGAACTGACCACCGCCCTGGGCCTGGCCCCGGGCGACGTGTCGGCGGTTCTTCTCACCGGCAACGGCCACCTGGTGGTGTGCGGCCGGAGCCAGGCGGCCCTGAAACCCTTGACCGACCAAGCGGCCATCCCGCTCTGGACCGCCCACGCCTCCTATTTGACCCTCAGCGCGCCGCTGGAAATCGCGGATGTGCCCGGCTATGTGGTCCGTGGCCGGGCCGCGAACGGCGAAGAGGAAAATTTTTCGATCTTCGATCTGCACGCTGTCCTGGCTCCCTTCTGGACCCTCAAGATGGGAAACCCTGTTCTGGAGATCCACCACCAAGCCGCCAGGGCCTGTCATTTGCGGGCCAGGGTCACGGCCGACGGCCGGGTGGTCATATCCGGACAGGCCAATCTCGTTTTGCGTGCCGACCCGGTCATGGACGACTTGACCGGGGCCCTGCCGCCCGAATTTTAGCTATAGATCCGGTGGCGAAATATATCTCCGCCCGGACGAGTATGTCCCTGTGATTTCGGGCTTACGCCGCCGCACCCGGCGGCCGGCCCAGGCCCGTCCGGCGGAACTATCGCGAGGTCAGCCAAAGTGGATAGACCCAAGACCCACGACGAGTCGCGGGGTGATTGGACCATTGAGTTCCTGAACAATTTCAAACGATTGTTCGACAACCCGCTTTTGACGGCCATCAGGGAAGGGCTGACCTTTTCCCTGCCGCTGATCGTGGCCGGGACTATGGCTATTTTGGTCAATTCCTTTCCCCTGCCGGCCTATCAGGAATTTATGGTCGACCATTTCGGGACGGATTGGCGCGCCTTCGGCGGCTATATCTGGAACGGAACCCTGGGCTTTCTCTCGGTCGTCATGACCATTTCCATCTCCAACAGCTTTTCCGAGCATTACAACAGCGCCACTCCCGCCACCCGCATCAACCCCTCCATCACCTCCCTGGTGGCGGTGGCTTCGCTTCTGTGCACCATGGAGCCGGGGCAGCTGTTTCTGGAACCGGGCGGCCTGGCGGGCGGGGGCGGCGCCCTGCCGGCTCTGTGGCTGGGTGTCCACGGCCTGTTGTGGGCCACTTTCATCGCCCTGCTCTCCGGCAGTATCTTTCGCTGGTTTTTAAAATTCAGGGCCCTGCGGTTGGTTTTCCATTCCTCCAGCGGCGACACCACCATGAGCCAGGCCATGGACACCCTGATCCCCGGCCTGCTGACCATCCTGGTCTTTGCCGCGCTGAAGGCTTTTACCCATCACCAAGGGATCGATGACATCAACGCCGCCATCTACCGGCTGATCTACCGGCCCTTTGACAGCCTGGGCGACACCATGCTGGAGACGGCCACCGTTTACGGGGTGGTGCGGCATTTTTTGTGGTTTCTGGGTATTCACGGCTCCAACGTGCTGGAGCCCATCATGACCGAGCTCTATCTGCCGGGGGTGGCCGCCAACCAGGCCGCCCTGGCCCTGGGGCAGGTCCCCACCCATATCTTTACCAAACCCTTTTTCGATTGCTACACCTCCCTGGGGGGCTCCGGCTCCACCCTGGGGCTCCTGATCGCCTGTCTCTGGCGCCACCGCGACACCGGTTCACGCAAGATCGCCCGCATCTCCCTGGCCCCGGCCTTGTTCAACATCAACGAGATCCTCCTGTTCGGCCTGCCGGTGGTTTTGAATCCTGTTTTTCTGGTCCCGTTCCTTCTGGTGCCCCTGGTCCTGACCGCCGTGGCCTATCTGGCCAACCTCACGGGCCTGGTGCCCTTGACCGTCAACGAAGTGTCCTGGAACATGCCCGTTTTCTTCAGCGGCTACATGGCCACCGGTTCCGTGGCCGGCGCGCTCTTGCAGGTGGTTTGCCTGGCCCTGTCCACGGCCATCTATCTGCCCTTCGTCTCGCTGGACAACTGGCTGAAGGCGGAGCAGTTCGACAAGACGTTTCAGAAGCTGGTCCAGGTCACTTCGGACGGGGAAGTGGCTGACCAGGGCCCCCGGTTTCTCTCCAGCCCGGACACGGTGGGAAGTCTGGCCCGCTTTCTGGCCCAGGACCTGGAACGGGGGCTGGATAAACGGGAATTCCACGTCGAATACCAGCCCCTGGTGGACAGCCGTACCGGTCGGGCCTATGGGGTGGAAGCCCTGATGCGCTGGCGCCATCCCCAGATCGGGATGATCCCGCCGCCGGTCTTCATCGGCCTGGCCGAGGACAGCGGGTTCATCGGCCGACTGGGCCTGTGGGTCATGGAGGAAGTCATACGCCAGACCGCCGAGTGGCGAAAGACGCCTGAGGCCGCCCACCTGACGATTTCGATCAACGTCTCGGCCCGGCAGTTGGACGATTTGAAACTGGCGGACAAAACCATGGCCCTCCTGCAAAAATACTCGGTCCCGGTGGAGAGCATCAAGATCGAGGTGACCGAATCCGTGGCCATCGGCGGCTCCGAGGGCCATTTAGCCCTGGCCCGGTTCAGCGAACTGGGCTTCAAGTTGGCCATCGACGATTTCGGCATGGGCCACACCTCGCTGAGCTATCTCAAAGAATTCGACGTCAACGCCCTGAAGCTGGACAGCATCTTGAGCCGCGACGTCCTCGTCAGCCGCTCCAGCCGGGAGATCATCGCCAGCATCGCCGACCTCTGCCGTAGCCTCGGCATCGAAGTGATCGCCGAATTCGTGGAGGACGAGCCGCATCTGCTGCAACTGCGCGAACTGGGCTGTTACAACCTTCAGGGCTATTTCTACAGCCGGCCTTTGCTCCCGGACGACTGCCTCAAATATCTTCTTGAATCCCACCAGGCCTACGGGGCCATTGAGATCACCCGGATCAAAGTCACCAGCGGCTGAACGGCGGGCCCGCGGCTTGGCCCTGAGGCCTCAGCGCCCGCTCAATTTTGTTTTTTCTGCCGCCCCGGCGCTTCCAGCCAGACCCGCGCCGGCCAAAAAAGAACAGGAGCCTTGAGGTACATCCCTTCAGGTTCCTGTATCCGGTCAGGTGGTTCGTCGACGGTCGCCTTCCGCCCGGTTTCACCCCAGGCCCAAATGGCGGCCGGAGGCGGGGAAGCCGGTTCGGCGTCCCCGTCGGCGATGATGGTCAAATCAATAAGGCGCTATTCCGGTTTGGACGCGTCCGGCGGGGCTCCGCCGGTGACGCGATTATATTACTCCGGCCACAAAATAAGTCATACCCGTGATTTCGCCAAAGCCCGAAATCACTGGACTTCCGCCGCCGAGAACCGACTTCGCCAACTGCGGGTTAATAGTTTGCCATTACATAATGATTTTGCGATAATAATCAAAATGACCGCACCGCCGCCGAGTTGGAGTTTTCATGAAACACCTCGTCTTCGCCGCCATCCTGCTTCTGGCCGCGCCCGCCTGGGCCGAGCCGCTGGAAACCTCGTTCTGCAAAGACATCCCCGACGGCATTAATTTTGGCGATTCCTATGACTCGATTGTGGAAAAAATGGGGCGACCGCCGGATACATGCAAAGAAACCCCTACCAGTAAAATTCTTGTTTGCATTTATGATATAAGCATACCTGACGCTTTCGATGAATTTAGCATAGTCCAGTTGGGCTATGCTTTTAACGCTGGACAGCTAAAATTTCTGATGTTCACCGCCGGAACCCCCAGTAAAACTAAAGAGGAAAGGCAAAACCTTAAACTGGGTATGCGTCACTTCAATCATTTATTTAAACGGTTATATGGCAGATCATCAATCTTTATTCAAAAAGCCGACACTGGAGACACGTACTTTGTTCGGCAGTGGGAATTTGCTAATAATGCCCTCCTCATCCCCCCTCTGTTCAATGATAATGTAATAGCCTATACTATGATAATCGTGTGCCCACTGGAACCCAGTGGGCACTATGACCTCATGAACTACTAAACCATACGGTCGAAAGGGTTATTGGGTTCCAGTCCTCTTTTTTTGTTTGCGACGCTTAGGGTCTTCATAGGTGGACTCTCCTATTATTCCGGCAGCATCTCCCACCTTGCCAAACACACCCAACCCTCCTGCAACAGCGTCCATCAAGTGATCCCCGATGGTCGCCGGTTTCCGTTGAATGCCTATCTTCTCCAGATAATCTTCGGACATGTGCCGCTTTGCCTCGCCGCCGGCCACGCCGCCGGCCGTGCCGCCGACG